>JAGVII010000449.1 GCA_020056155.1 Afipia sp. | reverse complement strand
GCGAAGTTGCCTTCGCGCCCTGGGCCGGACATGGAATCCTTGCGTTACTCGGCCGCCTCGGACGTCGGCGTCGGCCCCACCTTGGAATTGTGCAGGTCGACATTGAGGCCGAGCGAGCGCATTTCCTTGACCAGCACGTTGAACGATTCCGGGATACCGGCCTCGAACGTGTCGTCGCCGCGCACGATCGCCTCGTACACCTTGGTACGGCCGGCGACGTCGTCCGACTTCACGGTCAGCATTTCCTGCAGCGTGTAGGCGGCACCGTAGGCTTCCAGCGCCCACACTTCCATTTCGCCGAAACGCTGTCCGCCGAACTGCGCCTTGCCGCCCAGCGGCTGCTGGGTAACGAGCGAATAAGGACCGATCGAACGCGCGTGGATCTTGTCGTCCACGAGATGGTGCAGCTTGAGCATATAGATGTAGCCCACCGTCACGTTGCGATCGAACTGATCGCCGGTTCGTCCGTCGTAGACCGTCGACTGGCCGGATTTGTTCATCCCGGCGAGTTCGAGCATGTCCTCGATGTCCTTCTCCTTGGCACCGTCGAACACCGGCGTTGCAATCGGAACACCGGCGCGCAGGTTGCGGCCAAGCTCCATCAACTCGGTATCGTTCAGCGTCTTGATGACCTCATCGTCGCCATAGACCTTCTTCAAGGTCTCCTTGAGCGGCTTGATGTCAGACTTGCCGTGACCGTAGTAGGCATCGACCGCCTGCCCGATCCGCTTGCCGAGGCCTGCACAGGCCCAGCCGAGATGCGTTTCGAGAATCTGGCCGACGTTCATACGCGAGGGCACGCCGAGCGGATTGAGCACGATGTCCGCATGCGTTCCATCTTCAAGGAACGGCATGTCTTCGATCGGCACGATCTTCGACACCACGCCCTTGTTGCCGTGGCGTCCGGCCATCTTGTCGCCGGGCTGGATCTTGCGCTTCACCGCGACGAAGACCTTGACCATCTTCATCACGCCCGGAGGCAACTCGTCGCCACGCTGCAGCTTTTCGACCTTGTCGAGGAAGCGCTGTTCGAGGCCCTTCTTCGATTCGTCGTACTGCTTCCGCATGGCTTCGATTTCAGCCATCAGCTTGTCGTTCGGCGAGGCGAACTGCCACCACTGCGACTTCGGATACTCTTCGAGCACCGCGCGGGTGATCTTGGTGTCCTTCTTGAAGCCCTTCGGGCCAGCAATGCCCTGACGGTTTTCAAGCAACTCGGCGAGACGGCCGTAGACGTTACGGTCGAGAATGGCCTGTTCATCGTCGCGGTCCTTGGCAAGACGCTCGATCTCTTCCCGCTCGATCGCCAGAGCGCGTTCGTCCTTGTCGACGCCGTGACGGTTGAACACGCGAACTTCCACGATCGTGCCCTGCACGCCCGGAGGCACGCGGAGCGAGGTGTCGCGAACGTCGGATGCCTTCTCACCGAAGATGGCGCGCAGGAGCTTTTCTTCCGGCGTCATCGGGCTTTCGCCCTTCGGGGTGATCTTGCCGCAAAGGATGTCGCCGGCGCGGACTTCCGCGCCGATATACACGATGCCGGCTTCGTCCAGATTCTTCAGCGCTTCTTCCGAGACGTTCGGAATGTCGCGGGTGATTTCCTCAGGTCCGAGCTTGGTGTCGCGGGCCATGACTTCGAATTCCTCGATGTGGATCGAGGTAAAGACGTCGTCCTTCACGATCCGCTCGGAGAGCAGGATCGAATCTTCGAAGTTGTAGCCATTCCACGGCATGAACGCGACGAGCACGTTGCGGCCGAGCGCGAGTTCGCCGAGATCGGTCGACGGACCGTCAGCGATGATGTCGCCCTTGCGCACCTGATCGCCCACCTTCACCAGCGGACGCTGGTTGATGCAGGTCGACTGGTTCGAGCGCTGGTACTTCATCAGGCGGTAGATATCGACGCCCGACTTGGTCGGGTCGAGATCTTCCGTCGCGCGGATAACGATACGGGTCGCGTCGATCTGGTCGATCACGCCGGTGCGGCGGGCTGCAATCGCAGCGCCCGAGTCGCGCGCCACGACGCCTTCCATGCCGGTGCCGACGAACGGCG
>JAGVII010000780.1 GCA_020056155.1 Afipia sp. | reverse complement strand
TGGCCGCTAGATTGCGCGCGCAACGACAGCCTCGCAAGAAGGACAAGAGATGGCCAAGGATGGATTGACGGTAATTGTAACAGGCTCCGCATCGGGTCTCGGCGCGGCGTCCGCCGCATTGCTGGCGAAACAGGGCGCGCGCCTCGTCATCAATTATTCCTCAAGCCAGAAGGAAGCCGAGCAGACCGCGGATGAATGCCGAAGCGCGGGCGCTGCCGACGTTGTGGTGGTGCAGGGCGATGTGTCGCGCGATGAGGATTGCAGGAAGATCGTGGCCGCCGCGGCGCCATGGGGGCGGCTTGACGGCCTGATCAACAATGCCGGCACGACCAAGCATGTCGATCATGGCGATCTCGACGGACTGTCGGCGGAAGACTTCCAGCGCATCTACGGCGTCAACACCATCGGGCCGTTCCAGATGGTCCGCGCGGCGCGCTCGCTGCTCGAGGCCGGTGCAAAGCATTCCGGCCGCAGCGCGTCTGTTGTCAACGTCTCGTCGATTGCCGGGATCGCCGGCGTCGGATCATCCGTCGCCTATGTCGCGAGCAAGGGCGCGCTGAACAGCATCACCCTGTCACTGTCACGCGCGCTCGCGCCGCTGATCCGCGTCAATGCAGTCTGCCCCGGCTATATCGATACGCCATGGTTCACCAAGGGCCGGGGTCCAGAACTGGCCGGGAAGATTCGCCAGATGGTGACGGATCAGTCGCCGCTCCAGATCGCGACGACCGCCCACGATGTCGCCGAGCTCGTTTGTTTTCTTGCGAGCCCCGCGTCACGCAGCGTCACCGGAGAAATCATGCGGATCGATGCGGGCGCGCACCTCGGACCGGCCGTTCTTCCAAAGCGGACCTGAACCGGCACTCCCGAGCGCAGGACGGATGTCCTGCCGCTCAGACCTTGTTGCCGGGGTCGGACACGACCCCGCGCGCAACCAGTCTGTTCCAGATAAACAGCACGATCAGCGCGCCGATGGTGGCGGTGATAAATCCGGCGCCCTGGCTCGGGCTGTAGTAGCCGATAGCCTGACCGATGAAGGTTGCCAGAAATGCGCCGGCGATGCCGAGCACAATCGTCAGGATGAAGCCTGTCGGATTGTTCGGGCCGGGTGACAAAAGCCGTGCAATAAAACCCGCGACCAATCCGACAAAAAGAACGTAAAGCATTGCTGGTATCCTTCGTGCTTGAATTCAACGAGACGCTTGCCGGTCAGCGTGGAGCGAAATGTCACTCCACGCTGTCGTGACGCCAATCAAATCCAGCGCGAAGCTTCGCGCTCGGTCGGCAGCCGGCCGTCGGGCGTCAACTGATTGACGACGTCGGGCAGTTGCCTCGCGAGGCCCGCAAGCAGTTCATCGCGCGACAAGCCGGTTTGCGATGTCAGTGTGCTGATCTGGTCCGCACCAAGTGCTGAGGCGAGATCGTTGGGCGAGATCTGCTTGTTGGGACCGGGGCTGACCCACGAATTCGCGGTCTCGGTCTGGCCCTTTTCCTGGAACTGCTTCAGCAGATCGCTCAGCCCGCCGCTGAGAACGCTTCCGGCCGCGCCGCCAGCCAGCAATCCGCCGAGGGCACCGCCAAGCGGGCCTTTCATCAGGTCGCCAAGCCCGCCGCCCAGTCCGCCACCAAGCCCGCCGGTGCTGGCCGTTGTCGTTCCGGGCAGCGGCGTCGGTGTGGATGGCGAAGGCTCATTACCAGCCGGATTCGCGTCGGACTGGCTTCCGCCAATGTGTTTGACTGCCTTGTAGGCAAGCAGGGCGAGGATCGCCATGGTTATCGGCGACATTCCGCCGCTGCTTTCGCCTGGTGCGCTTGGCTCGCTTGGACCACGAGGCCCGTTCTGCATGCCGTTGAGAATGTCGAGCAAACCCATCGTTGTCTCCTGTCGAACGCCCACCCTGCGCGAAGACTAGTGTTTCGACATGACGGTTACAAGGCAGGGTGGCGGTGCCACGCGCCCTCCAACCAGGGAATTCCGAAAGTTTTAGGCGCTCTTGCCGTTCATCTGAGGCGTCCGTCGGCCAGCCCGCGCGGGGAACGTTCCTGATGGTGAGCCGACGCAGCCTGACCAGACGGGAATACAGTGACGGTCCCGGTCAGCTTTTGTAAGACGCGATTTCGATCAGGCTTCCGTCCGGATCGCGGCAATACACGGAATTCAGGGTTCCCCGTGCGCCGTGTCTTTCAACCGGACCTTCCTCAATGGCGATGCCGCAGCTTTTCAGATGATCGACAACTTGCTGCGGCGTCGCATCCGTCAGGAAACACAGGTCATCACTTCCAGCCGCCTCGTGATCTGCCGTGAACCACTCAACCTTGCCCGTCGTGACCGGCCGCAGATTGATCTTCTGGTCGCTGAAGACCATCGCGATGCGCTTCGCGTAGCCGCCGCCCGGATCGAAGTCCTGTCGCGTCATGCCCAGCGCGCGCTCGTACCAGATCGCCGATTTCTCAGCATCCGTGACATTGACGACAAGATGATCGAGAGCATTGACCTTCAGGGGCATCGGAGGATCCTTCTTCTTATTGCCGGCGTGGCTATCATGGCGTTCCGGAACTTTGTGCGGCAGTTCGTCTTGACCCGTTGCTGCTCGCGCACGGGACGGCACGCCGCCAGAACAAGCCGGTGGTCGCATCAATCGGAGGTTTCGCAGCCTCCAGCGTGCGCGAAACCGGATCGTGTGACGGCCGTATCTAGGATACTCGCAGCGAAAGTAAATGCCATGGTTTTTGTCGCAGGATATATCAGCGCGCTTATCGTATTTGGAATCGTGGATGCGGTATGGCTGAGCATGATGGGACCGCTTCTCTACAAGCCGGTGCTTGGCGACATACTTTTACCGAGTGTTCGCATTGGCCCGGCCATCGCGTTTTACGCGATGTATCCCGTGGGCATTGTAGTGTTCGCAGTGTTGCCCGGCCTGCGCAGCGGTTCTCTCGGCACGGCCTTCCTGCTCGGGATGCTTCTGGGTGCCATTGCGTATGCGACCTACGATCTGACGAACTTCGCGACGCTTCGCAACTGGTCGCTGCAGATCGTTATTCTGGATGTTGTATACGGCGCGATCGCGACAGGTGCCGCAGCAACGGCTGCGTGTGCGCTGGTTCGCGCGGGCGAGTCCTGGCTTGGTCGCAGCACAGGCTAGGCCTATGCAGCGGGGCGCAGCCGGTAATGGCTGACGCCCCATTCCTCGCCGCCGGCGTGACCGAACAATCCCGCGGTCGCGAGGAAAAACAGTCGCCAGCGTCTTTGCCACACACGCGCGTCAGATCCATAAACGCGGCGGAGAATATCGAATATCGCGGCGCTGTTGGTGTCGAAACTGGCGAGCCAGTCATTTGCGGTTTTCTCATAGTGAGTTCCGCTCCAGCGCCATTCAGCGTCGACAGAAAAGACATCGGGAAATTCCCGGATCAGCGAATGACCCGGCATGATGCCGCCGGTAAAGAAATGCTGCGCGATCCAATCATCGTGATTTGCGCGATCGAAACGATACGATGCCGAGCGATGGCTGAAGACATGCAGGAAGAGGCTTCCATCGTCATTCAGAGCGCCTTTCACGCGCTCCAGAAGCGGCCGCCAGTTGGCCATATGCTCGAACATCTCGACGGAGACCACCCGGTCGAACCGTCCGGGCGGGACGAATCCATTCATGTCGGCCGTGACGATTTCGAGATTGGACAGGCCTTCGCTTTGCGCGCGTTCGGCGATGTATTGACGCTGCGAATGTGAGTTCGATACGGATACGATGCGCGCCGAGGGATAATTGCGAGCCATCCAGAGTGAGAGAGAGCCCCAGCCACAGCCCAGTTCAAGAATGCGTTGCCCGTCGCCCAGCATCGCGCGGTCTGCCGTGCAGCGAAGCGCATTCTCTTCGGCCTCGGCAAGCGACCGGGTGCCGTCTTCATAGAGGCAGCACGAATATTTTCGCTGCGGCCCCAGTATCAGCGCAAAGAATTCGGCGGGAATTTCGTAATGCTGGGCGTTCGCGTCGTCCGTACATATCGCCACGGGATACGCAGACATCCCCCGGGCAAAGCCGGCGTTGTCATGGTCAGTGGCGGACAGCGATCGCCGAGTTTGCCCGACAAGCCGATCAATCACGGTGCGGCTCAACGCATCCGGCCATGGCACGGCTTCTCCGATGCGAATGGCAGCGCGGGCAAAGTTCATGATGTCGTCCTTATCCCGCGCGCGGGACGCGGGAAGAAGGCGGAGGTCTTCATTTGGTAATCGCGAAACCTCGCGCCGTGCCGTCTCAGCATGTGTTCTTCCAGAGGCGGGATGCCGGATACGTGGACAAGCAGCCAGTACATGCAGATCGGCCCGGCAAGAGCCGCGTAGCCCCATGGGAAGCCGCCGCTCAGGTCGATGGCGAACAGGGGATAGGCGATCCAGCCCAGCCATTCGAAGAAGTAGTTCGGATGGCGGGACCAGTTCCACAGGCCGGTATCGCAGACCGAATCCTTGTTCTCTGCCTTTGAACGAAAGTTGCGCAGCTGCCTGTCGGCAAGGGCTTCGCCTCCGATCGCGATAATGAAGACAATGATTGCAAGAATGTCCTGAGCCCTGAGGACCGGATATGGATTCGAGGCTGCCAGAAACATTGAGAACGCCAGCGGTATGCTCACAAGCGCCTGCTTCTGAAGCAGCCAGAACATCTGCCGGGAGGCGTCGTCACCCCAGTCTTTCGCCAAGGCCGCATATCGCGGATCATCGACGATGCCTGCCGTGCGGCGCGCAATATGCAACCCCAGCCGCAGGGTCCAGACGACGATCAGCGATCCGACGATAACTCTACGCGTGCCCCAGCCGGACAGAAGCGCGCTGGCGCTGCCGATCGCGCCGAGGCCGAAAGTCCAGATCGTATCGACCCAGCCCGAATTCCCGGACGCCCGCCAGACCAGCCAGGCGCAGGTCATGGTCAACGACAGCAAGACCGTCAGCGCCGCCAAAGCAGCGAATGCCTCAACCGCAGTCATGTCTCACGATCCCGGCTTGTTCGGCTGAGTTTTAGGCCGCTTTGGGTTGTAGATTCGAGATTTTCTGCGGTTTTGAGTAAGTCCTGGCAGCCCAAACACCGCTCAAGTGGGTCCGCTTTCCGCGCCGCTTCATTTGCCCGGCTGCTGAAACCCGCGCCGGTCTGGTCCGTATTAGTCAGGTTGGCTTGCACGCAAACGATACGAACCCCGCCGCGTTTGGTTTCACGCCGGCGCGAATTTCTCCCGGTTTCGTGGTTTTGCGGTTACGGGACGGAAGAATATCAAGATGGAATACGAACATAGCAGAAAGAGGATCGCCGTCGTGGGGACGGGGATCGCGGGACTGTCGGCGGCATGGCTGCTCAGTGAGAGCCATGACGTGACCGTGTACGAGCAGGCCCCCCGTGTCGGCGGTCACTCAAATACCGTCATGGCGCCAGGCACGGCGGGCGATGTCGCGATCGACACCGGATTCATTGTCTATAATGAAATGACATATCCAAACCTCACGGCCCTGTTCGATTATCTGGATGTCCCGACCCAAGTCTCCGAAATGTCGTTCGCGGTGTCTCTCGCTGAGGGCAATCTGGAATATTCCGGGGGTAAGCTCGCGGGCTTGTTTGCCCAGCCGAGAAATGTCCTGCGGCCGCGCTTCTGGTCCATGCTGAACGATCTCCAGCGGTTTTACCGTGAAGCGCCGCGCGACCTCGTCTTGCTCGACGGCATTCATACGACGCTTGGCGACTATCTTGACGCTGGCCGCTATGGCGCCGCGTTCCGGAACGATCATCTGCTGCCGATGGCGGGCGCGATATGGTCCGCACCGGCTCGCAGCATTCTCGGCTATCCGGCGGCATCATTCATCCGGTTTCATGACAATCACGGACTGCTGAAAATCCGCAACAGACCGCAATGGCGAACGGTCATTGGCGGCAGCCGCGTGTATGTCGAGGCGCTGACCAGGCGTTACGCCGACCGAATCCGCCTGTCGACCGGCGTACAGTCGATCACGCGGCGTGGTGAGCAGGTCGACGTGCGGGATCGCGATGGGAACACCGCCAGCTTCGATGACATTGTCATTGCAGCCCATGCCGACCAGGCATTGTCGATTTTGTCCGATGCCGACGAGCGGGAGCAAGCGTTGCTTGGCTGTTTCCGCTACAGCGTCAATCGCGCCGTTCTGCATTCCGATCAGGCGCTGATGCCAAAGCGCAGGGCAGCATGGGCGAGCTGGAATTACATCGGCCGCGCAGGTCACGATGGCCTCGAGAGTCCGATGGTTACCTACTGGATGAACGCGCTGCAGAACATTCCGACCCGCGAGCAATGGTTCGTGACTCTCAATCCCGTGCGCGAGCCCCGCGAGGTCTGGCACAGCGAGAGTTACGAACATCCGCTGTTCGATTCAAACGCCATCGGCGCGCAGCAGAAGCTCTGGTCGTTACAGGGGCGCCGCAAGACCTGGTTCTGCGGAAGCTATTTTGGGGCAGGGTTTCACGAGGACGCGCTGCAGTCCGGGTTGGCCGTGGCCGAGGCGTTGGGCGGCGTGCGCCGGCCATGGAACGTCGAGAAGGAGTCGGGACGAATCTTTATTTCACCGGCGGCACGGCATCAGGCCGGGATCACCGCATGACCATCCGGTCCAGCCTCTATGTTGGAAGTGTATTCCACCACCGGATACGTCCGCATGCTCACAAGCTGCGCTATGGTGTGTTCTGGATGCTGGTCGATCTGGAAGAGGTGAGTACAATCGCCGGGAAGCTGAGATTCTTCTCTCACAACAGATTCAATCTTACGAGCTTTCATGACGCCGATCACGGGAACGGCAGCCGTGTGCCGCTTGGCGTTCAGATCAGGGAACTGCTTCAGCGGGAGGGAATCTCATCTGAAATAGGCCGGATTGATCTGCTCTGCATGCCGCGGATTCTCGGCTACGGCTTCAATCCCTTGAGCGTTTACTTTTGTTACCGGTCTGACGGATCGCTCGCCGTGATTATCTACGAAGTTCACAATACCTTCGGCGAGCGCCATAGCTATATCATTCCATGCAAGCCAGCGGACTGCGGTCGCGTCGAGCAGCGATGTGCGAAAGCATTCTTCGTCTCGCCGTTTCTCGACATGGATATGCATTATTCCTTCCGGGTTGATCTGCCGGCCGAGACGGTCTCGGTAACGGTTCGGGGCGACGACCAGAAGGGGCCGCTTATCCTTGCTTCGCTGGCCGGTTCGAAGCAGGCGCTGGACGATAAATCCCTCCTGCGTCTGATGGTCAGCCATCCCCTGATGACTGTCAGGGTGATCGCAGCGATCCACTGGCATGCTCTGCGGATGATCTTGAAGGGGTTTCGCCTTCGCCGGCATGTTTCCGCGCCCCGCCGCCTGGCGACCGTCGTGTCCAGTGCTGATGTAGTCTGACCTCTTGAAATGCCTCGCGACGCATTGAGCGCCGGGGTAGCGGTCGCGCGCCGTCTCTGGTATGGAGTTGCGACGTTTCAAGCACTCCTGCCTTTCATCGCGGCAGGACTCCAGACCGGTCCCGTAGCTCAGCCGGATAGAGCGGCGGTTTCCTAAACCGCAGGTCGGAAGTTCGAGTCTTCCCGGGATCGCCAACAAACTCTGAGGCGGCAGGTGCTGTCCGAACCTCACGTCTTGCGCGAATGCCGGGAAGCCGCGAATATCCGGGCCAGTTCAGCAGTCATACGGGGAATCCATACACATGCGGTTTGATGACGTTATTCTTGGTCGACGGAGCATCCGCGGTTACAAGCCCGATCCAGTCCCGAAGGCGCTGATTGAGGAAATCATCGGTTTGGCGATGCGCGCTCCGTCGTCGATGAATACCCAGCCCTGGAATTTCTATGTTGTCACCGGCGAACCGCTGGATCGGATCCGCGCCGGCAACACCGAGCGGATGGTGGCAGGCGTACCGCAGTCGCGCGAGTTTCGTACGGGTCAGGCCTTTGCAGGTCAGCACCGCGACAGGCAGGTTGGCGTTGCCAAGCAACTGTTTTCCGCCATGGGGATCGAGCGCGACGACAAGGACAAGCGGCAGGACTGGGTGCTGCGCGGCTTCCGGCAGTTCGACGCGCCTGTCTGCGTGATTGTGACCTATGACCGCGTGCCGGACGGCAGCGACGATACGCCGTTCGATTGCGGCGCTGTGGCGACCGCCCTGGTCAATGCCGCCTGGTCTCGAGGACTGGGCGCGGTGATTAACAGCCAGGGCATCATGCAGTCACCGGTGGTGCGTGAGCACGCCGGAATAGCCGATGATCAGGTCATCATGAAAAGCATCGCTCTGGGCTGGCCGGATGAAAGCTTCCCGGCAAATGCGGTCGTGTCCGAACGAAAGTCTGTCGATGAGGCTGCGGTGTTCGTCGGTTTCGACCATTAGACGCGCAGGCAACTGACAGGGGCGCTCATATCTGTTAGGGCGCTGAACGATTTTCAACGGATGGCCCGATGTCAGGCCGCCCGCAGCGACGCGGTTCGGCAACTGGTTGCCGGATGCTGTTTCGGTGCGAAATGTGGTATGATGAATTATTGACATTATCATACAACGCATGCCAGCGTGCCCTGCCGGTTCAGATCGACGTGCGGGGGCATTTCAATTCAACGGTTCAGTACAGGG
>JAGVII010000549.1 GCA_020056155.1 Afipia sp. | reverse complement strand
CCTGTGGCCGCGAAGAACAGCGGCGGCGCGGTTTCCCGTGCCGCGCCGACCAGCGCAGCCACGTTGGCATCGATGAAATTCGTGGTGATCTTGTTCGCGATGAAATCCGGATTCGCCATCAGCGCTTACATAAACGGAATATTCGTGGCGACGCCGCCGATACGGAATTCGCGCAATGTGCGCGCCGCCTTCGTCACCACGTCCGGCCAGCGCGCGGCTGGCGCGTGCACGATCACCTTGGCCAGCAGCGAGTCGAAGGCCGCACTGGTCTTGTAGCCCGCATAACCGAACGTATCGACACGAACCCCAGGTCCGGACGGCGGCTCGAACACCGCCAGCACGCCGCCGGTTGGTTTCGTCGCTCCGCTCTCGTCCATCACCTCCATATTGATGCGCAACTGCATCGCGTAGCCGCGCGGCGCAGGAACGGCCGATTGCGCCAGTCCAAGCGAGCCCAGCGTCGCACCATCAGCGACCGCAAGCTGCGACTTCACGAGATCAACGCCCAGCACCTCCTCGGTGACGGTGTGCTCGACCTGAAGACGCGGATTTGCCTCGATGAACGCAAAAGCGCCGTCGCCCTCACCGGCTTCGCCATCCACCAGAAACTCGAAGGTGCCGAGACTGTCATAGTTGGCAGCAGCAGCCAGTTGCCTCGCAGCCTCAAGAATCCGAGCGCGAAGGCCATCGCTCAGGGATGGACTTGGTGCGACCTCGACCAGCTTCTGGTTGCGGCGCTGGATGGTACACTCGCGCTCCCACAAATGGCTGATCGCGCCGTGACGGTCGCCGATGATTTGCACCTCGATATGCCGGGCCTTGCGGATCAGCCGCTCGACGTAAACGCCATCGCTGCCGAACGCCGCCTTCGCCTCGGACTGGCAGCGCGCATAGGCCGCCTCGAGGTCGGATGCATTCTCGACGGCACGCATGCCGCGGCCTCCGCCACCGGCCATCGCCTTGACCATGACCGCGCCGCCCTTGCCGAGTGAGGCAAAGAACGCCTTTGCATCGTCCAGCGTCGTCGGTCCAACAGTGCCCTCAATCACGGGAACGTTGCAGCGCTTCGCCAGCGCCTTCGCCGCGACCTTATCTCCGAACAGTTCAAGCGCAGCCGGTGACGGGCCGACGAAGACGATCCCCTCCTCCGCGCAGCGCCGCGCCAGCACGGCATTCTCGCTGAGAAATCCGTAACCCGGATGCAGTGCGTCGCATCCTGTAGACTTTGCCGCGGAGACTACGCTTTCAATGTCGAGATAGGCGCGCGCGCCGCGTCCCGAGATTTCGCAAGCCTTGTCCGCGGCGCGGACGTGAAGCGACAACGCGTCGTCGGCCGGATAGATCGCAACCGTGGCGATACCGGCGTCCGCGGCGGCACGCGCGATACGAATGGCGATCTCACCGCGATTGGCGATCAGCAGCTTACGAAAGGACATAACACTCTCCGTCAGGGAACGACATCAATCCGGCGCGGCCACTGAGACACGCACCGAACGAAAACTCAGCAATCAGTTCAGGCGGCAGGCGCGGATGCGTCCAGTTCCTGCTTCTTGACCTTGCCGGTCGCGGTCATCGGCAGCGCCTGAATGATCCTCACTTCCGGCACCTTGTAGACAGCCATCCGTTCGGCGCACCACGCACGAATGTCTTCCGCCTTGGTCGTTCCGATCGCTTCGGGCTTGAGCTGGATAAAGGCCACCGGCACCTGCCCCTTGTCGGGGTCTTCGCGTCCGACGACGCCCGATCCGAGGACGGCCGGATGCTGGCCGAGCAGCGCTTCGATCTCCGGCGGAAACACGCTCATGCCCTTGACCTTCAGCATCTCCTTGCGGCGGCCGAGGAAGTGAATGAAGCCATCGGTATCGATGCATCCGATATCGCCGGTGCGCAGCCAGCCATCGACCAGGGACTCAGCAGTCGCTTCCGGCTTGTTCCAGTAACTTTTCAGAAGCGACGGTGTGCGAACGCGAATTTCGCCCTCACTTCCGAACGGAACGAGTTCGCCGGTCTGGAAGTCGGTGATCTTGAACTCCGCACCCGGCACCGGAAGTCCGACGAAAATCGGCTGCGAGATCAGGTCGAAATCGCCGTCCTGGAAACCGGCGGTGAAGGTGTTGGACGTATGGGTTTCGGTCATTCCATACGACGCCTCGGTCAGGATCGTGCCGGTGAGATCCTTCCAGCGCTTGCGGTAGTCCGGATTGAGCTTCTTGACGAACGAAACCACGCGCACCTGCGTAAGCGACGACAGATCGAACTCCTTGAAGCGCGGATGATCCATCAGCTCGACGGCGCCGTCGACCGGCATCGCCGTGATGTTCACCTTAT
>JAGVII010000040.1 GCA_020056155.1 Afipia sp. | reverse complement strand
CGACCTGCGATACGCGCAGGCCGCTTTTCCCGAGCAGGCGGTAGCGCATCAGCTCTGCTCTCCGAGGCCGGGATTGTTGCGCCAGGCGTCGTCGGGGAAGGGGATCACGCCGAGCTGCATTGCAAACTCGCGGAAGTTCCAGTGCGTGCGGCAGCGCACGATCTTGCCGTCGCGATAAAATTGGGTAGTGGTGCCGCGCGTGTAGGTCGTCTTGCCCGCGGCGGGAATGCCGAAGAAATCCTCGTTATGCGTGGCCTTCCAGATCCACTGCATATAGCCCCACTCGTCATATTCGAAGTCGGCGCCGAGGAAGATATTGTCGGCGTAGCGGCGATAGATCTCGTCTGGGAATTCGCCGGGCGTCGGGCCCTGCCGCGTCTGGGCATGCTGGCGCGGGCAGCGATCACCGTCATAGCTCAGCACTTCGAACTTGTGGACACCGAACGGCGATTCCGGGCCTGAATTGTTGAAGACGACGAACGCTTTGTAGAGATCCTCCTTGGTGGTGATCGTCTGCATGAACTCGATGTCTTCCCAGACGAAGTCGTCCGCATAATAGCCGAGCACTTCTTCCGCGCCCTTGTCGAAGAAAGCGGTGACCCAATCTTGCGCGCTATTAAAATCCTTGGGCCGCGCATTGTGCGAGGGCGTGTCGACGCCGGTCGACATGGTTGGCGCACGAAGGCCGCGCAGCACGCGCTGCTGGTCGGGCGTCAAATGCTCGTCGGTGACATGGGCCGCGTATAGAAAATGCATGTTTCTTCCTCTCTCGTCCGGCAATGCGCGGGCTGAACCCGTTCTGCGTCGCGGCAAACTATCCTTCTACAAGGGCTTTGCCACGGCAGAAGGGGTCACGGCGAGGCCGAACGTGCCAGCGGGTCCAATTCTTTGGCACCCTCTGCTTTTTCTTGGCACGGCTGGCCCTTCGGGGCAGGCGTTGCTGCCCATAGGCTTAGCGCCAACAAGAAAGAGGATGGCGCCCGGTGCCGTCCCGCATGCGGAGAGATTTATGAGCGAGACCCTCCTCAACCGGAGCGACGATTCGGGAAGCGAAGAACGGGTCTATGATCCTCTTGATCCGGTCGTGAAGCAGGAACCTTATCCATTTTACGCCAAGCTTCGCCGGGACGATCCGGTGACATGGCTGCCTTCGCTCCAGGCATTCGGCGTCGCCCGCTACGAGGACGTCGATGCGCTGCTGAAGAACGGCAAGCTCTACAGCAGCTCGATGTTCTGGCCGGCGCTGCTCGGCGAATATGACCCGGTACCCGAAGTGCCGCCAATGATCTCGATGGACCCGCCGGGCCATGTCCATCTCCGCAAGCTCGCGAACAAGGCATTTGTGCCCTCGAAGATCAAGATCCTCGTCGACCGGACCTATGAGGTTGCAAACGAGCTGATCGACGACATCATCGCGAAGCACGGCCAAGAGGGCGAATTTGATTTCGCGACCGATTTCTGCGCGCTCTATCCCGTCACGGTTATCGCACAGGTGCTCGGCGTGCCGACCGCACGCCGCGCCGAATTCAAGATCTGGGTCGACAATATCCTCGCGGCGGCGAACCGCGCCGCCTACGGCCCCGAGCGGCTCGCCGAAATCCAGGACAGCTCGGACAAGGTCCGCGCCTTCTTCGAGGATCTCTACGACGAGCGCGCGGCCGATCCGCAGGATGATCTCATCTCGCAGTTCATCGTGGCCGAGATCGACGGCGAGAAAATGTCGCGGATCGAAGTCATTCAGATGTCGATCCTGCTCCTGATCGGCGGCGTCGAGACGACGACCAACCTTCTCGGCACGACCTTGGTCGAATTGAAGCGGCACCCCGAAGTCTATGCCCGGGTTCGCGCCAATCCCGAGCTCATTCCCGCGCTGATCGAGGAAGTGCTGCGCTACAATCCGCCGGTCCAGATCATTTTCCGCCACACAATGGAAGACACAGAGCTTGGCGGGGTGAAAATCCCGAAGGGCTCGACGGTGATGCCGCTGCTCGCTTCGGCGAACCGCGACGAAAGCAAATTCGCCGATCCCGAGGTCTTCGATATCGACCGGAAGATCGCATTCCCGCTGATGTCCTTCGGGCAGGGGCCGCATTTCTGTCTCGGCAACTACCTCTCGCGGATGGAAGCGCGCTCGGCCCTCGAAACCGTATTCGAGCGTTTCGAACTACTTGAGCCGCTCTCGGACGAGGTCGACTGGCTCGATTCCTATTTTGCCCGGGGGCCGCATCATCTCAAGGTTCGTTTCCGCGCGCGCAGTTGAGCCGTTTTTCG
>JAGVII010000561.1 GCA_020056155.1 Afipia sp. | reverse complement strand
TCATCGACGATCCGCTGCGCGTGCGCGGAATGCGGTCGCAGGCGTTCGACTCAGAAGGAGTCGCGACGAAGAAACTTGCCATTATCGACGATGGCGTGCTGACCACGTGGCTGCTCGACTCAGCCACCGCGCGCGAGCTTGGCATGGCAACCACCGGTCACGCTCATCGCGGCGTGTCGTCTTCGCCGTCGCCCGGGCCGTACAATCTTCATCTCGAAGCCGGCCAGGTGTCGCCGGCTGACCTGATCTCCGACATCAAGGAAGGCTTCTACGTCACCGACCTGATCGGATCCGGAGTCAACGGCGTCACCGGCGATTACAGCCGGGGTGCTGCTGGCTTCTGGATCGAAAACGGGAAATTGACGTATGCGGTCAGCGAAGTGACCATCGCGGGCCATTTGCTCGAAATTTTTAAATCGATGGTTCCGGCCAACGATCTCACGTTCAAGTACGGCGTCAACGCGCCGACCGTGCGCATCGGGGAATTGACGATTGCCGGCCGCTGATACCGACATCGCCGGCGCGGACCTGACGCGCGACGCCGCGCTGCTGGCCGACGTTGTGCGGGAAGCCGGCGCGCTGGCGCTCAGCCTGTTTCGGACCGAACTGAAAACCTGGATCAAGGGCAAGACGTCGCCGGTCTCCGAAGCCGATATTGCCGTCAACGACCTGATCGAGGCGCGGCTGCGCGCGGCGACGCCGGACTATGGATGGCTGTCGGAGGAAAGTGCCGACGATTCCGCAAGGCTCGGCAAATCGATGACATGGATCGTCGATCCGATCGACGGCACCCGCGCCTATCTGGCGCGGCAGGACGACTGGTCGGTCTCGATCGCGCTGGTCGCTGACGGCTCCCCGGTACTGGGTGCGGTGTTCGCACCTGCCAGCGATGAGTTCTTTTTCGCAACACGCGGGCAGGGCGCGCAGTTGAACGGAGCGCAGATCGCAACGGCGTCCGGCAACGCGATCGATTTTCCCAAGATTGCAGGGCCTAAACCTCTGGTCGAGCGGCTCGGCGGAATGCGCGAGGGCGAGTCGCTTCATCCGAGAATTGGATCTCTCGCTTTGCGGCTCGTGCGGGTGGCGGATGGGCGGCTTGATGCCGCATTTGCTGCTGGGCATAGCCGTGATTGGGATCTTGCCGCGGCCGATTTAATCGTGCACGAAGCAGGTGGGGAAATGACCTCACTGGCCGGAGAGCGCCTGGTTTACAATCAGACCGACGTGCGTCACGGGCTGCTGGTGGCGGCAGGGCATGCGCGACACGCGCATATTGTCAAACATTTTCGGGAAAATCCGGTTCCGTGGTGATCGCGAGCACGTTTTTTGCTTGAATTCGTGAGCCGGTCACTGTTTTTGGGAAAACACTCATGTCGGAAACTGTGCAACCGCAGTTGCTTCATCTGGTCATCGGCGGCGAACTTCTCGACCTCGATCATGTAACCTTCAAGGATCTCGACAAGGTCGAGGTCGTCGGGCTGTTCCCGAACTACGCCACAGCCTATGCGGCGTGGAAGGGCAGGGCCCAGCAGACCGTCGATAACGCGCATATGCGTTATTTCATCGTCCATCTCCACCGGCTGCTCGATCCGGGCCAAGATGCGAAGCCGTCCCATTGAGAACCACGCTTCGAAAACTCGGCCGGGCCGGCTGGCTGCAGCATGCCGCGGGTTTCACCGCGGCGGAATTCCTGCGCTTTGTTTGGTTGACCAATCGCTTCAGCCTCGATCCGCCTGATGTTTACAAGCAGGTCGAGCCGGACATGCCGGTCATCATCGCATTCTGGCATGGCCAGCACTTCATGATGCCGTTCCTGAAGCGCAAGGAATATCAGGCCAAGGTCTTGATCTCGCGTCATCGCGACGGCGAGATCAATGCCATCGCGGCGGAGCGTCTCGATGTCGGAACCGTGCGCGGGTCCGGCGATCACGGAACGGAATTCCATCGCAAGGGTGGGGTAAGCGCGTTCAAGGCGATGCTGCGGACGCTGGACGAGAAAATCAACATGGCGTTGACCGCCGATGTGCCGAAGGTTTCGCGCAAGGCGGGCCTCGGCATCATCATGCTGGCGCGCGAATCCGGCCGGCCGATCCTGCCCGTGGCAATCGCCACCAGCCGCTTCAAGCGCCTGAACAACTGGGACCGTTCGGTCATTCATCTGCCATTCGGGCGCGGCGTCATCGCAGGCGGTGGATTGATCAGGGTGCCGTTCGACGCGGACAATGAGACCATGCAGACGATCCGCTTGCAGCTTGAAGAGCAACTGAACGAAGTGACGCGTCGCGCCTATCAACTGGTCGGCCGTCCGGACGAGGGCCTTCATGCCTAGCGCGCTCCCAGCGACGCTTGCGGCGTATCGGCGGCTGTCGGCCCTTGCCGCGCCGCTGGCGAGCCCGCTGATCGCGCGGCGGCTGAAGCAGGGCAAGGAAGATCCCGAACGCCTCGGCGAGCGCCGCGGTATTGCAGGCGCGCCGCGCCCTCCGGGGCCGCTGATCTGGATTCACGGCGCGAGTGTCGGCGAAGTTCTGGCGGCCGCAGGACTGATCGAGCGGCTGCGCACGCTGAACGTGCGCATCCTGCTGACGTCAGGAACGGTCACATCGGCCGCGATCGTCGCACGGCGGTTTCCGCCCGATGTGATCCATCAATATGTGCCGTTCGACGCGGACAATGAGACCATGCAGACGATCCGCTTGCAGCTTGAAGAGCAACTGAACGAAGTGACGCGTCGC
>JAGVII010000383.1 GCA_020056155.1 Afipia sp. | reverse complement strand
TCTGAAGGCTGGTGCCGTCGGAGGTATCGCAGGCGCGCGCGCCTTTGAAGCCGGCGCGGCCGGGGCGGAAATACATTCCGGCGGGGCCGCCGAGATAGGAGCGGAAGCAGAATCCCTCGTCGGACAGCGCCACCGGCCGGTCGGGATTGCCTTCGCCCGATGCGATGGAATCGCCGAGGCCCGCGATGAACACGTCGCGAACCGCAATCTGCGTCGTGACGCGTTGCGGCGCGTCCGATCCGCTCGAGACATCGACGGTGACGGGGGTGGCGCGGCCGTAACGGACACGCAGGTTGATCGGCTCGGCGCAATCGAGCGTCGATTGCCGCGACGGATCGCCGTCCTCGAAGGTCCATGCGCAAATCGCGCCGACCGGCACGTCGCCTGCCAGGCGCACGGTGACCGGATGATCGGCCGGCGTGAGATAGCTTTCCTTCACGCCGTCGCGGGTGCAGGGCTCGCTGACGCGGCCCGCCGCGTCGATGCACAGCCGTCCGAGTGTGTTGCGCGCCCAGCCGCGGCCATCGCTCTGCACCGCCAGCGCCTGTTCGGCGGCAAGGATACTGCGGCCGCTGAGCGACTCCACCTGAAGCTGGAAGTCGCGCTCCTCGCGAAACAGCCGGAAGCGGTTACGGACTTCCCAGGAAATCTGCATTGTCGTGCTGAGTTGCACGGCAGGCGGCGGCGCGACAGAGGGCGGCACGATCGGGGTCTGCGCCTCGGCACGGCCCGCCATGGCGCCGAGCACGGCGACGAAAAGCGCCCCGATCGAGGGCTTCGCCCTGAGCGACAGACGGGTAACGCGTAACTGGACCATGCTCGTGTCTCGTATCCGACGTTCGCTTCACCTTGCAGCGCCTTCCGTGCGAACGCCGGATACGAAGGACACTAGCAAACCATGAATCCAGTGATCCTTTGGTTCTGACATTCGCAAAGGTGCGGGCTGAGAAGCGATGCGAATGTCAGAACCGGATCACTGATTTTGAAGCCGACGGATAAGGCCAAAATGTGGGGCGAAACCAAAACTTAAGTCACGCCTTGAGGCCCCACAAGCCATATCTTTGCGCGCGGAATTTCTGCGATTTGCGCGCCGATTATTCCGCGGCCTGCTTGGTGCTCACCGGCTGCGCGGGCGTCGTCTGGACCACCGCCGGTTGCAGTTTCCGGCTTTGTTGCCACGGCAGGATGACGCTCAGCCATAGCTCCCGGATGCCGAGGATCGTGATCGATGTGGCGAACGGGACCAGGAAATACAGAATGCGGAACACCAGCAGGGACGCCAGCAACTGCTCCTTGCCGAGCATCGGCAGGCCGATCAGCATTGCCGCGTCGAACACGCCGAGACTGCCCGGCGCGTGGCTGGCGAAGCCGAGCAGCGTGGCGAGAATGAAGACGACGGAGAGGGTGACGAAGTCGAGGTCCGGATTGGATGGCGCCAGCAGGTACATCGCAAGCGCGCAGAAGGCGAGATCGACGACGCCGATCAGGATTTGCAGCACGGTGAGCGGTGCGGACGGCAGATGGACCTTCCAGCCGTCCTTGCCGAGTTTGCGGCGGCCATGCCCGGTCGCGATCCAGGTGAGATAAGCGGCGATACCGGCGAGCAATCCGACGCCGATCAGCTGATTGACACTCTCAGGCAGCAGATCGACCGCCGATGCGGCGGCCGGATGCCAGATCATTCCGATTCCGAGAACGAAGGTGTTGCCGAGCCAGAACGTCAGACCGGAGATGAAACAGATTTTCGCGACGTCGATCGCGCTCAGGCCCCAGTCGGAATAGATCCGAAACCGGATCGCACCGCCGGTGAAGACGGTCGCCCCGATATTGTGGCCGATGGTGTAGCTGGTGAAGCTCGACAGTGCGGCGATGCGATAGGGGACGTGCGTCTTGCCGATCGTGCGGAGCGCGAACAGGTCGTAGAACGTCAGGGTAAAAAACGCGCACAGCACGCACAGCGCGGCCAGGGCGATCTGGCCATGCGACTTTTCGGCGAGCGCCGTCAGAACGATCGCGGTGTCCACGCCCTTGAGGGTGCGGAACAGATGCATGATCGCAATGGAAACGATGACGAGGCTGGCGACAATTCCGAGCCGCTTCCAGCCAATTCGTTCCCTGAAGACACGGCCAAGCGTGCTCAACAATTGTTGCATTCGTCCTCCCGGCAGGGCGCGTAACCTATAAAAGCCGATTGAGGCGACAGTGAGCAAGCGGCTGCGGCGGTACTCATACGCGAAATCCCGCGCCGGGAAAATAGGGCGGTTGTGCAACGCGAGTAGCTGTTTTTGCTGGAAAATCGGAGCCGAAGGCCGTCATCTGCGCTTCATATTGGGCCGGCTCTGCGGTGATCCGGTCCACCCCATGTAGGGAATGAACACGGTGTTTGAAAGGCCAGGGGGCCATCCGTTTCAATCGGCCCATTGCCGATTCTCCGTATCGGAATTCAGGAACATCGGCCAGGTCGCGCCGTTAGACAGCCACTACGCTCAAGCGCATTGACGGGCCATCGCGACGGGATGGCGGCGTTATCGCGCTCCGAAATCTTGCAACGAGGATACAGCGATGGGACTGTTTACGAAAGACATCAAGACCATGGACGACCTGTTCGTGCATCAGCTTCAGGACGTCTACTACGCAGAGAAACAACTGGTGAAGGCGATTCCGAAACTCGCTGAAAAAGCCAATGACAATCAGCTCAAGCAGGGTTTTCTCAGCCATCTCGAACAGACCAAGGCTCACGTCACCCGGCTGGAGCAGGTGTTCCAGATGCACGGCGCCGAACCGAAGGCTGTGACGTGTCCGGCGATCGACGGCATCATCAAGGAAGCCGATGAAGTCGCCGGTGAAGTCGCGGACAAGCAGGTGCTCGATGCCGCGCTGATCAATGCGGCGCAGGCCGCCGAACACTACGAGATCACGCGCTACGGCACGCTGGTGACGTGGGCGAAACGGCTCGGCCGCAACGACTGCGCGGCGGTGCTGCAGAAGACTCTCGATGAGGAAAAGGAGACCGACCAGAAGCTGACGCAACTGGCTGAATCCGGCATCAACCTGAAAGCCGCCAGCTAGGCTGATCGCGTTGCATGCCGGACTGAGAAGCTGTGAGGCAAAACGCCGCGCCGGTGCAAACCGCGCGGCGTTGGTGCAATCGATATCAGTTTCCGCGCAGGGCGAACTGCGCGCCGCAGAGTGACATCACCGCACCAAGACCCAGCGCTGCGAGACCTGCCAGGGCGCCGGACAGGGTCGGGATCGGGCTTGGCGCGGCGGCGGCCTGACCGGCGGCCGCCAGCATGATGACGCCGACGGCGACCAGGAATTGACGCAGGCGCAGCGAAATCCGGCCCGAGACCGCGCTGTTCATCAGCGATGCTGAAATGAATCCCGCGAGAAAAGCCACCGTGCCGATCAGCCACCATGCGAGCGCCGCCCGCGCGGGGATCAGTTCCGGGACGTTGCTCCGCCACAGATCGCCGAGATTGAGATTGAACCGCTGGATGATGATGTGAATGCCGAGCGCGAGCAGCACGCCGAACAGGACCGATCCGGCGAGAACGATGTGACGGGAGAAATAGGCGGGCTTGGTGGCCATCAGGGTGTTTCGTCCGGGCGCGGCAGGCTGCTATGTCTTGTAGAATGACCGCCGGTTGCTGCGCAAGCGGGTCCGATCGCGGACGTCCGCGGCGCCCTTGAAGGATTCTCATGCTCTCGCAAATGTTCAACGCCGGGCGCGCCGGACCCGAGACAGCCGGTGACGGCACGCAATACATCTTCAAGCCGTCGCTGGTGGGCGGCGCGGCGCAGTTCGATCTCACCGATGAAGGATTGTCGTGGCAGGTGAGGGGAAAGCAGGGCATCTGGCCGCTGGATAAAATCGCGGCCATCCGCCTGTCGTACCGTCCGGTGTCGATGCAGTCGCGGCGGTTTCGCGCCGACATCGAGGATACGCGCGGCGAACGCGTCACGATTTATTCGACGACCTGGCACACCGTCGCGCTGATGTCGCCGCAGGACAACGGCTATCGCGCGTTCATCGTCGAACTGCACCGGCGCCTTGCCGAGAGTGGAAGCAACGCGGTGCTCATTATCGGCATCAATCCGACGATCTATCTGGCGGCACTGTTCGTGGTGGCGCTTGTCGGCGTCGCGATGCTGGGACTGCTGATCCGCGCATTGGTCACGGGCGAATTCGGCGGCGCGCTGTTTCTGATCGGATTTGCCGTGCTGTTCTGCTGGCAGATCGGCAACTTCATGCGCCGCAACCGGCCGCGCGGCTACACGTTCGACGCATTGCCCAAGGACGTGCTGCCGTAGGCAGACTAAGCGGTCAGCTCGGCCGGGCGTCGTTGGCCGGCCCGGCCAAACCTTACCGCCCGATGATGGGGATCACCTTCCGGCGGCGCGCGACCATAGCCAAAGACGGGATCAGGAGGAAGCCCTCGAATCTGCCCTTCAGATGGATCGGGTGCTAGTGCCGCACCACGAGCACCGAGCATTTTGCATAGCGGACGACGTGTCCGGCATTCGAGCCGAGAAAATAACTCTGCATCGACGGCCGGTGCGACGTCATCACGATCAGGTCGGCGCCGATGTCCGCGGCCTCTTCGAGCACCTCGTGATAGATGCCGCCCTGCCGCACGACCACCGAGATGCGCCGGCTTTCAATTCCGGATTCGCGCGCGACGATGGCCAGTGCCTCTTCCGACGACTGGCGCTGCTGGACGTCGAAATCGGGCGGGACATATTCCGCCAGCATGACCGGCGTCATCGGCATCACGTTGACCAGCCGCACGGTGCCGCCGGAGGATTTCGACAATGAAGCCGCTGTTTCGATGGCCGGCTTTGCAAGATCGGTGTCGGCAAGGTCGATGGGAACGAGAATGGACTGGAACATCGGTCTCTCCGCTCGATGGATCGCTTACGATGAAGTCGTTGGCGGCAAGATGCAAGGTTGGCAGCGTTCGAGTTGCGCAGGCTCATTTTCCGACTGGGGATGATCTGATTCGAAAACCGGGATCATGCCCCGTCCGACGATTCCCTCAGGAGCTTGGGGCTGGAGAAGCGTTCGAGCCGTCCGCTGCGGAAACCGACATCGTCCCAGTCGTCGATCCTGAAGTCGATCACGACGACGCCGGCCGTCGGCAGGTTGGCGTCCAGGGCGCGCCGTCCGGCCGCGTCGCCGCTGGCGATCAGCGCAAGCGCCAGTTCATGCAGGCCGGGATTGTGCGCGAGGATCATCAGGCATTGCGGGTCCGCTTTCGCGGCGGCGTGAATCGCTTTCAGAAGTTCGGACGGATCGGCGCCGTATAATTCGGGCAAGTGCCTGACGTGCGCGGACGGCATCGTGGCGCGAAGCAGATCCCAGGTCTGCTGGGTGCGCGTTGCGGTCGAGACCAGCACAAGGTCCGGGTTGTAATCTTCAAGCGCGAGCCAGCGGCCGATCTCCACGCTGTCATTGCGGCCGCGCTCGTCGAGGCGGCGATCCTGATCCTTGCCCGAGGGAGCATCGCGCTCGGTCTTGGCATGGCGGAGCAGGATCAGGCGGCGCATATCGCGATCTCGTTCAGGAAAACGTTTCAGCTTCGAGGTGACACTAGGGCACGGCGCGGAATAGTGTACAAGCTTACGCGGAACAATGTGACGGGCGCGAGCGCCGTTACACCCAGAAAACAGGATGCCTCACGGCCTGCGATTTCCGGAACAATAGGCATGGAAGAATCTTCTGCAAACCCTCCGGCGAATGTGTCCGGCCGTCCGGGCCTGACATTCGATCTCGATGTCGATATCTGCGTCATCGGAGGAGGGCTGGCCGGCCTGACCGTGGCGCTTGAATCGGTTCGGCGAGGCGCAAGCGTGGCACTGCTCGAAGGCCGCAGCATCGGCTGGAATGCGTCCGGCCACAATCTCGGAACCGTCATGCCCGGTTACGGCATCGCGGCTTCGGATTTGATCGAACGCGTCGGTTTCGAGGACGCACGCCATTTGTGGACGCTCGCGCAGGACGGCGCGGATTATGTCCGCGCCACCGCAGCCCGCATGCCGGGCATTGCGCTGACCGGCGGCGCGCTCGAAGTTTCGCGAGTCGATGCCGGCGACGAACTCATCAGCCGGTTGCAGACGCTCGGCGAGGACTTCGGCACGGAGGTCGAAGGCTGGCAGACCGATCGCGTGCGCGACGTGCTGAAGACGGATCGCTATTTCCACGCGATTCATTTTCCCAAGGCGTTCCAGATCGACGCAAGGGCGTATGTTCATGGTCTGGCTGCGCTCGCTGAAAGCGAGGGCGTACGGATTTTCGAGGACACCCCGGTGGTCAGCATCGATCCCGCCGGCATCCGCAAGCGCGTCTTCACGCCGTCGGCGAAACTGCGCTGTTCTCATGTCGTGCTTGCGGGCAACGCGCATATCGGCGCGCCCAGCCGCCGTCTCGCCGCGACGCTGCTGCCGACCTGGCGTTACGCTGGATTGACGGAGCCGCTCGGCGAGCGGCTCGCCGACGCCGTCGCCTTTCAGGGGTCGGTGACCGACACCCATGGCATCGATCATTTCCGCATCGTCGATGGCGACCGCCTGCTGTGGTCCAGTCCCGAGACGACATGGCGGGGCGATCCGCGACGCTATGCCAAGCGCATCCAGAGCCGCATCGCCTCGATTTTCCCGAAGCTTGGTCCGGTCAACATCGCAGACACATGGGGCGGGATGTTCGGCCAGACGGTGCATGGCATGCCGCAGATCGGCGAAGTACAACCGGGTCTGTGGATTCTCAGCGGCTTCGGCCGTCAGGGACTGAACACGACGGCGATGGGCGGTCAGCTTCTGGCCCGGAGCATTCTGTCGGGCGACGATCGCTGGCGGTTGTTCTCGCCGTTCGAACTGGTGTGGGCCGGCGGATCGGCCGGGCGCATAGCGGGTCAGGCGATCGATCTATGGTCGCGCGGACATTCCGCCGCGGCCGGCGCATTGTCGCGATACCGGGAACGCGCCCAAAGCCGGGAACAGGCGCGGGAATATGCCAGGGAGGCGCGGATCGCATCGGCCAGGGCGCAGGCCTCGGTTGCGCGGCAGCAGGCGTCGTCGGCGATGCATGAGGATCGCTCGCGCGGATAATCCCGGTTCATGTGAGTTGAACATGCTTCCAACCGCCCATTCCCGCGGAATGACAGTCTGATCAGGGCAGGTGGCCGGATTCCAGCGAAATAACATGTTGGCGCCGGGGTTATCGGAACAGGCAGGTCCGCAAAGGTGTCGCGCCTCGCGGGAAAGTGAGCCTGCCGCGAGGGCATTGCTGTAACTTTCCGCGACATGGACCGTACATCGTGATGGACAGCCTGTTTCCCGATCTGCACGGAGCTTTGACGATGATCGACCGCCGTATCCTGCTCGCATCCGCGATGAGTCTCGCTGCATTTTCGGCGTTCCGCTGGCTCGGCCTTGGCGGCAGCGCCAACGCGGGCGAGAAATCCGCCGCGAAATTCGAGATCGAGAAGACGCCGGAGGAGTGGCGCAAGCAACTCAGCCCGGCGCAATATAATGTGCTGCGCGAAGCCGGGACCGAGCGCCCGTATTCAAGTCCGTTGAACAAGGAAAAGCGCAAGGGCACGTTCGCCTGCGCGGGTTGCGATCTGCCGCTGTTCGCGTCCGAGACGAAGTTTGAAAGCGGCACCGGCTGGCCGAGCTTCTATCAGGCGCTGCCCAACGCCATTGTCGAGAAATCCGATCGCACCTTGATGATGGTGCGGACCGAAACCCTGTGCCGGCGCTGCGGCGGCCATCTCGGCCACGTGTTCGACGACGGCCCGAAGCCGACCGGACTGCGCTATTGCATGAACGGGCTGGCGCTGACCTTCAAGCCCGCGGACGGCTCGTCGACCTGATCCGCGCGGCAATTCTTGCCCGCTAGGCAATTGTGCCCCGGTCATCTGGCCGGGGCATTTCTTTTAAGTGGCTGATTTAGCTTGGCTAACGCTGTTGGCACAGCGCTTGCGATCTCTTCTTCGAATGCGGCCGTGAACGTTGGGCACCGGTAGGCCGTCCGGATCGAAGTTGGAGATAATGTAATGGGTCTCTTTGGCGCTCTCACCACATCCGTCGCGGGTCTTCGTGCTCAATCCTACGCGCTGGAAAATATCTCCGGCAACATCGCGAACTCGCAGACCACTGCGTTCAAACGCATCGACACCAGCTTCCTCGATCTCATTCCCGAGACCGGCAACAATAACCAGCTGGCCGGCAGCGTTGCGACCGAATCGCGCTCGACCAATACCGTGCAGGGCGACGTTCAGAAGGCGGCCGTTGCCACCTACATGGCGATCAGCGGCGACGGCTTCTTCGTGGTCCAGAAGCCCGGCAGCTTTACCGACAACAACCCGATCTTCAACGGCGTCGACAACTACACGCGCCGCGGCGATTTCACCCTCGACAAGAACGGCTATCTGGTGAACGGCGCCGGCTACTACCTCGAAGGCCTCGCAATCGACCCGACCACAGGCAATGTCACCGGCAGCAACCCGCAGGTGCTCAAGTTCGGCAGCGACTTCCTTCCGGCCCAGCCCACCACAACCGTGACCTATCGCGCCAACCTGGCGTCGTATCCGCTGACCACCAAGCACGACACGTCCGTTCCGGGGTCGGAACTGATCAACGTCGGCGACTTCACGGTGAATCCGAGCACCGTCGGTACGCCGCCGCTGCCTTACCTCGACAACGCGGTCAGCGGCTCGGCGGTCAACAGCGCGCTGACCACACCGACCAGGATCAACGGTTCGACCGCGCTGTCGGGTGCGACGAACACCAACTCGCTCGCAGCGGGTTTCGCAATCGGCGACACCATCACGGTGAACGGCAACACCATCACCTTCACCGATGCATCGACAGCGCTGCCACCCGGCGTTGATGACGCAACGAACATCCCGATCGACAGCACGATCGATCAGTTGCTCGACAAGATCGACGGGCTGAGCGGCAACTCGGCGTTGTCCTCGACCGTCAACAACGGCTCCGTCGTGCTGCACACCGGCCTGACGAGCAATCTCACCGTCAGCTCGAGCAACGCGACGGCCTTTGCAGCGATGGGCTTCTCCGGCCCCGTGGCCGTGAACCGGCTGGGCGGCGGCACGCCGGGCGCCGGCACGGTGATCGGCTCCGACGCCGCGACGTTTATCTCCCAGTCGATTTCCGGCGGCGCGACCACCGGCTACGACATCTCCGGTTCGCCGGTGAGCATCCAGTTCCGCTGGGCCAAGATGGACAGTTCGACGCTCGGCCCGGGCCATACCGATAAATGGAATATGTTCTATCAGGTCGATCCGAACGCGACGGGCACCGCGACGGCCTGGCAGAATATCGGCACCGATTTCACCTTCAGCGCGAACGGCCAGCTCACGCCGGCGGTCGCGTCAGTCACGCTGACCACTCCGACCATCAGCGGCATCGCGCTCGGCGATGTCACCGTTAACTTCGGCGTCAGCGGCCTGACCTCGTTCGCCGACGCCAACGGCAACGCGCAGGTCAACGACATTCACCAGGACGGCTTCCCGGCGGGTTCGTTGCAGACGGTTGCGATCGGCGACAACGGCCGCGTCGTCGGCAGCTATTCGAACGGCCGCAACATCGATCTCGCGCAGATCACGCTGGCGACCTTCAACGGCGCGAACTTCCTCAAGCGCATCGACGGCGGCGCGTTCGAGGTGACCGATCAGTCCGGCCCGGCGATTTTCGGAAAGGGCGGCTCGATCACAGGCTCTGCGCTTGAAGGCTCGAACAGCGACATCGCCGACGAATTCACCAAGCTGATCGTGACGCAGCAGGCCTACTCGGCGAATACCAAGGTCATCACGACGGCAAACACCATGGCGCAGGATCTGCTGAACGTGCTGCGA
The DNA here is from genome assembly GCA_020056155.1 of Afipia sp. GTDB lineage: Bacteria > Pseudomonadota > Alphaproteobacteria > Rhizobiales > Xanthobacteraceae > Afipia. The sequence continues at coordinate 1,389 of JAGVII010000383.1, read as the reverse complement.
TAGTCGCGAGCGTATCGTCGCGTCATGCGACCTGAGATGGGCAGTATGTTATGGGTCTGAGCCAAGCTCTTTCAACCGCAATGTCCGGACTGCGGGCGAACCAGGCAGCAATGTCGCTGGTTTCGTCCAACGTCGCGAACGCCGAAACACCGGGTTACGTCCGCAAGACGACCAACCAGGTGCAGATGTCGACCGGCACCGGCGTCCAGACCATCGGCGTCAACCGGACGCTCAACGAATATATCCAGGCCCAGTTGCGGACGGAAACGTCCGGCGCATCGTATGCGAGCACGCGCGCGAGCTTCCTGAACAATCTGCAAAGCATCTACGGCGATCCGGACTCGTCAACGACGCTGGAAGCGAACTTCAATGCACTGACTTCGGCGCTTCAGGCGCTCTCCACCAGCCCGGACTCCCAGTCGGCGCGGATCGGCGTGATCAACGCCGCGCAGTCGATGGCGCAGCAACTGAATGCAACGTCGCAGGGCATCCAGGGATTGCGCAACAGCGCAGAACTGGGGCTGACCAATTCGGTGACGGTGGCCAACAACGCGCTGAGCCAGATCGCCAGCATCAACAGGCAGCTGCAGGGCAATACGGGGCAGGATGCATCGACCGCCGCGATGCTCGACCAGCGCGATCAGTACATCACGCAGCTGTCGCAGCTGATGGATGTGCGCGTCGTTCCGGGGAACGGCGACCAGGTGTCCGTCTACACGATGTCGGGCGTGCAACTCGTCGGCGGCTCCGACGCGGCGCAAATGTCATTCAATGCGCAAGGCACGGTGACGCCGAGCACGCAGTGGAATGCCGATCCGGCCGAGAGCTCGCTCGGTTCGATTTCGATCAGCTATCCGAACGGCGGAAGCATCGATCTCGTATCCAGCGGATCGATCCGCTCGGGAGCGATCGCGGCCTATCTCGAACTGCGCGACAAGTCGCTGGTGCAGGCGCAGGCCCAGGTCGATCAGCTTGCGGCGGCGATGGCCAGCGCGCTGTCCGACACGACGACAGGCGGTACGGCGTATCCGCCGGCGACACCGGCTCCGCCGCCCGGCACACCGGCCGGCTTCGATCTCGACCTGTCGGGCCTTCAGTCCGGCAACGTCGTGAATCTGACCTATACCGATACGATCACCAACACCCAGCACAGCATTTCGATCATCCGCGTGGACGATCCGAGCGTGCTGCCGCTGAAGGACAATGCAACGATCGACCCGAACGACAAGGTGATCGGCGTCGATTTTTCCGGCGGCATGGCATCTGTCCTGACACAGCTCAACGCGGCGCTCGGCGGCGCGGGCGTTCAGTTCTCGAATCCATCGGGATCGACGCTGCGCGTGCTCGATGACGGCGCGGGCGGCATGGCCGATATCAATGCGGCGTCGG
>JAGVII010000142.1 GCA_020056155.1 Afipia sp. | reverse complement strand
GTCGGCCTCGGGCTCGGCGCACAGGCCGGAGAAATGAGGCTGCGCAAGGTCGCGCTCGACGCAGGATTCTCGCGCTTCCGCCGCGCCACGGAGACGCCGTTCAATATGGTGCTTGAGGCACGGCCCTAGGCTGGATGCAGCGCCGCTACAATCGCATCGAGACCGTCGGTCAAGGCCGCCGGTCCCGGCTGCAAGATCAGCGGCGACTTGATTTCAACGATGCGATTGTCGCGCACGGCGGCGATAGCATCCCAACCTGCTCGCTGCCGGATTTTATCCGGGATGACTTTCTTGCCGCACCACGACGCGAGGATCACATCCGGATTGGCTGCGACCACGGCGTCCGGCGCAACGATGCGGTCCTTCGCAGCCTTCTCCTGCGCCAGTTGCGGAAATACATCGTCACCGCCCGCCACTGCAATAAGTTCGGAAACCCAGCCGATGCCGCTGATCAGCGGATCGTCCCATTCCTCGAAATAGACCTTGGGACGCATGGGCCTCGCGCGTCCGATCGCAGTTATGTCCGCAAGCCGCCGCTCGAACTGCGATGCGAGCGCATCCGCCTTCCCCGCCTCGCCGATCAGTCCGCCGAGCGTGCGGATCATCGCCAGAATGCCGGCGATGTCGCGCTGATTGAAGACGTGGACCGCGACCCCTGCCCGGACCAGATCGGCGGCGATGTCTGCCTGCAAATCCGAGAATGCCAGAACCAGATCGGGATCGAGCCCGAGGATTTTCGGAACGTCGGCCGAAATAAACGCCGAGACGCGCGGCTTCTCGCGCCGCACCTGCGGCGGCCGCACCGCGTATCCCGACACGCCCACGATGCGATCCTGCTCGCCGAGAAGGTAAAGCGTCTCGACCGTCTCCTCAGTGAGGCACACGATCCGTTGTGGAGGGAAAGTCATCAGCGAATCTCAAGCCAGCCGGTGCGCGGCTACGCACTGACTACGCCGGCACCGCGCTCATGCCAATGCGCCCGATGCCCGGAATCTTGATTGCGGGACGGCGGATGTCGACGCCGAGCACCGCGCCCAGCACATTCAACTCGATGCCTTCGAGCCACCCGACCGTAATACCAAGATAGCCGCCCAGCGTGGCGCGCAAGCCCGTGCCTGAAGGCGTCCAGCCGAACCATTCCCCGTCATAGGGAAAGTCCTTGCCGATCGCCGTCGGCGGCAACACAGCTTGCATTTCGGGGACGGCATCGATGATTGCAGCAACGAACGTGTTCGAGTTCGGGCCGGGCCAGGCGCGGTAATCGCCGAGGTTGCGATACTTGTAGCTTTCAATGGCTGCCCGGATCTTGGGAATCAGTTGTGCCGCCCGTTCGCCATCAGCGCGGAACACTTCATCAGGAACCTGCCCGAACCAGCGCCCGTCGGCGATGAAGCCGTTGACCCGGATCGGCTCACCCCACGCGGTGTAGTCGTAACGGCTGTATCGCGACGCGCCCCTGTCCTTGAACACGATCCATGAATGAACGGCGACGATGCCGCGCCAGCGCACGGTACGCGCCGCATAGATGCGGACCAGTGCATCGGGATGTTCGGCGGCTTGCGGCAGAACGCCTGCGCTGGAGCGATCAGCGGCGTACCAGTTCGCCGATGCCCGGTCGCTCAGGAAATAGGATGCCGCGGAGACGCCGATGGGGGCGAATAACAAAACCAGAAAAGCCGTCAGTATCATCTTCCAAAATCTCATCGGACCCCGTCACGGACGCGCTTCGCGTTCCATGAGAATGGTGACGGTCACCGATGGATTCAATGGCGAATATCTAACCGATCAGGGCCGGGCAACGTCGAACACGTCGCCGTCATACCCCGCATCGAGGGGAATGCGCAGGCGGGTGGTTCCGTTCTCGTTCCGGCTCATTTCGGGCACCACTGTCACCACAGGCGTCGCGTGGGCGAAATCCATCGCCGCCTGCGCGGTTCCGAGTTTGTCGAGCTTGATCAGGTTGCGGATGGTCGGAAACGGCAGGTTGTAGCGGCCCGACGCCGCGGCATCGAGGGCCGCCTTCGGCGACAGCCAGACGGAGTCCACGGATTCCCGGCCGTCGTGCTTGCCGATCTGGTCGGGCGGAGCCAAGGCAAGGAGGAAATGCGTATCGAAGCGCTTCGGCAAATTCACCGGCGTGATCCAGTGTGCGAACAGAGCCAGCAGATCGATCGCGGGCGTCAGGTGGTGCTGCCGCAGGATGTCCGCGAAACTGACCCTGCCCTCATCGAGCGCTTCACGCTGCGCGCCCAACGCATCGGCTTTCTCCGCGGACACCAGCGTCGACGACCCGCGTGGGCGAGCCAGAAGAATTCCGCTTTCCTCGAAGGTCTCGCGAATGCCACCGATGCGGATCGCCGCCGTCTCAAGATCGAGACCACCCCGGTCCCCGACCAGCGCCGAATCTGCCGCGATTTCCCGATCATTCGGATCCATGCTGCCGCCAGGAAACACCAGCGCACCGGAGCTGAACTCGATCTGGCGATTCCGCTGCACCATGAAGATTTCCATGCCGCCGCCTGCTTCGCGCAACAGCAGCACCGTCGATGCGACGCGCAGGGCCTTCGACGGGTCGGGAACGCTCATGGTGCTGCTCATCAGATGTTGGCCCGCTTGTCGAAACGCGCGACACGGGACAGAAGATAATCCACTTCGCTGCGCGCCAGCGCGCTCATGCTCGATCCCGGCTTGCGCTGGGCATCCGACGCGATCTTGCCGCGCTTCTTGAGCACGTATTTTCGCACCGCCAGGCCGACGCCGGGCTGCTGCTCGTAACGGATCAGCGGCAGATGTGCGTCGAACAGATCGTGCGCGGCATCGCGCTTGCCCGCCTTCGACAGATTGACCACGTCCACCAGCAGATCCGGGAATGCGTATCCGGTCATCGCGCCGTCGGCGCCGCGTTCCATTTCGAAGTCGAGAAACAACCCGCCATTACCTACCAGAATCGACAGCGGCCGCAGCGAGCCATCCTTCTGGAAACCACGCAGCGCCGAAATCTTCTCCAGCCCCGGCCAGTCCTCGTGCTTGAGCATCACGCATGACGGGCTGTCCATCACGATCTTGCGGATGACAGCCGGCGTCATGACGACGGTGAGCGTCAGCGGATAGTCCTGCAACACCCACGGCACGTCGCTGCCGATCGCCTCGGACGCCTGCCGGAAGTATCCGAGAATCTGCTCGTCGGTCCGCAGGTGTGGCGGCGGCGCGATCATCACGGCGGCCGCGCCCGCATCCATCGACGCGCGCGCCAGCGTGCGCATCTGGGCAAAGCCCGGCGCGGACACGCCGACGATGATCTGCTTGCCCGTCGCGCGCTTGATGAAGCGTGTCGCAACGTCGATGGATTCATTGCCTTCGAGTTTCGGCGCTTCACCCAGAATTCCGAGCACCGTCACGCCATTGCAGCCGACCTCGGCGTAGAAATCCGTCAGCCGGTCGATCGAGTCATAGTCGATCCGGCCGTCATCGAAGAACGGGGTCGGTGCAATAGCGAACGTGCCGCTCGCCTCATGGGTCAGCTTCATAGGCTGTTACTTTCCGGGATTAGAATCTGCGAGCCGCCAGCTTATCCTGCTCGTCGAAGAAAATCTCCTTCGCATGGCTCACGATATCTTGCGCCTTCCATGGGCCGCCTGGCTTCCAGCCCTCCATTTCCAGCATTTTCATCTCGCGCACGCCGCGCGGTCCCGAGACGCCCAGCACCTTGCCGGTCTGCTCACCAGAGAGCGAACTCACCATATAGAGCACCGCCGGCGCGATCTCATCCGGTCCCATGGCGGCTTTGGGATTCTCGATGTAGCGCGGCAGGTCCGCCGTCATGCGGGTCAGCGCGCCGGGCGCCAGCGTCCAGAGCCGGATGTTGTACTTGCGGCCCTCGATGGCGAGCACATTGCTCAGACCCCAGATACCGCCCTTGGCTGCGCCGTAGTTGCTCTGGCCGAAATTGCCGATCAGGCCCGAGGTCGACGACGTGTTGACGATGACGCCGCCGCCGTTGTCCTTCATCCATTTGAAGACCGGCATGGTGACGCAGAAGGTGCCTTTCAGGTGCACCTTCATCACCCGGTCCCAGTTTTCCTCGCTCATCTTCGCGAACGTGCCGTCGAGCAGGATGCCGGCATTGTTGACCAGAATGTCGGCGCGGCCGAAGTTCCTGATCGCATCGTCGAATACCGACTGGCCGCCGGCCATCGTGGAGATATCCGACCCATTGGCGACGGCCTTCCCGCCCTCCGCCGCGATGGCATCGACAACCTTCTGCGCCATAGACTTGTCGGCGCCGCTGCCGTCGCGCGGCCCGCCGAGGTCGTTGACGACCACCGACGCACCTTCGCGGGCGAACAGCTTGGCGTAGGCTTCGCCCAGACCACCGCCCGCGCCGGTAATGATCGCAACCTTGCCGTCGAGCAAACCCATCAAGTCCTCCCGTTTCTTCTTGCTTAAGTGAGAACGGTTTTGCCGTTCTTGATCACAGTGACGTTGCGGCTCTTCACCCGCCCTTCCAGGGAAATCACGTTGCCGTCTTTCCACAGATCGAACGACACGGTCTCTCCCGGAAACACCGGAGATGAGAACCGCGTGACATGCTGCCTGAATGCCAGCGGATCGTAGTCCGCATAAGTTTGCAGCACCGCGCGGCAGCTCAGGCCGTAGGTGCACATGCCGTGCAGAATCGGACGATCGAAGCCCGCGCGTTTGGCGAATTCCGGATCGCTGTGCAGCGGATTGCGGTCGCCGCAAAGCCGGTAGATCAGCGCCTGATCCGGCCGCGTCGAAATATCGACCGTCATGTCCGGCGCGCGCTTCGGAATGGCGTGCGGCTCGGGCTGGCCATCGGACGGACCGCCGAAGCCGCCGTCCCCGCGCGCGAACTGCGAGGCGATCAGCGTCGCGAGATCTTCACCCTTGTCGTTCTTGAGCACGGTCTTGCGCAGGATCACCGCGCCCTTGTCCTTGCCCTTGTCGAACACGCCGAGGATGCTGGAGTCCGCGGTGATGTTCGCCGTCACCGGCAACGGCTTGTGAAAGGTGATGTCGCGCTCACCGTCCACCACCATGACGCGGTTGACGTCGATGGGTCCGGCGCTCGCGCCCCAGGCCGCAACGGACGCGTAAGTCGGAACCACCTTCAGCTCGCGCGGCGTGAAGTAGCCTTCGTTGACGAACGACAATTCCTTCTCATCCATCGGATCGGCGCCCATGCCGATGCCATAGGCGTAAAGCATCACTTCACGGTCGGTCCACGAATACTTCTGGCCGACATTCCTGAGCGCCATCACCTCATCGTACTTGATCGGCATGTTTCCTCGCTGTTGTTATTGTTATCCGACAGGCGTGAAGAACGGCAGCGGCGCGCCGTCCGTCGGCTTGAACACGACCTTCACGCGCTGACCGATTTTCAGCAACGCGAGATCGCAGTCCACGAAATTGGTCAGCAGCGACGGACCTTCATCGAGCGTAACGTAGCCAATGGCGTAAGGTCCGGTCGGCGACTTTCGCATCAGGCTGTAGCTGTAGATCACGCCCTCGCCCTTGCTCTCCTCCCACACCGTCTGGTCCGAGAAGCACACCGGGCAGATTGAACGCGGAAAGTAATGCGGCTCATTGCACGCAATGCAGCGCTTGATAAGGAATTTGCCCTGCCTGGCTGCGTCCCAGAAGTGTGCGGTTTCAGGGTTGCCGACAGGCGCTGGGTACTTCGGTTTATCGGTCATCACACGCGCTCCAGAATAGCGGTCGAAGCCGCATGCCGCACACCGAGCAATCCGCCGGTGCCGTGCACCAGCGCGAGATCGCAATTCGGAACCTGAACCTTCGGATGCGCCTCACCGCGCAACTGCCGCACCGCCTCGATGATCTTGGTGATGCCGCCGCGGTTGATCGGATGGTTGTTGCACAGCCCTCCGCCATCGGTGTTCCACGGCAGCTTGCCGACGCCTGAAATCAGGTTTCCGTCGGCGACGAACTTCCCGCCCTCGCCCTTCGCGCAGAAACCAAGATCCTCAAGCTGGACCACCACGGTGATGGTGAAACTGTCGTAGATCGATGCGTACTTGATGTCCTTCGGCGTCACGCCCGCTTCCGCGAATGCCGGCGGACCGCTCCACACGCCTGCCGAATAGGTCAGGTCGAGCTTGCGGCCGCCGTTTGGTCCCTTCAGCGATTCACCGTGGCCGGTCATCCGCACCAGCGGACGCTTCAGCGACTTCGCGATTTCCGGCGTGGTGACGACCAGCGCGCCGCCACCATCGGAGACGACGCAACAATCGAGGC
>JAGVII010000341.1 GCA_020056155.1 Afipia sp. | reverse complement strand
CGCTTCGGCGGGGCCTTTGGCTCCCCGCAACGCATTGAAGTTGATGAGTTTTTGGCATCCAGCCCGGCCGAGATCACGACATAGAGGGCCTCTAAAGGCCCGGATTTGGGCTTGTCTGAGAAGAATTTTCTATATATGAGGGCTTCAATCCTCAATTATGGACGAAAGTTCTTTCCATGTCCGACGCCGCCGTTGTCATCGCTGACGCCCCGCGCCGCCTTGACGCCATCGACCGCAAGATTCTGACCGTGCTCCAGGACGACGCCTCACTGTCGGTGGCCGAAATCGGCGACCGGGTCGGGCTGTCCTCGACGCCGTGCTGGAAGCGCATCCAGCGCATGGAGGCCGAGGGCATCATCCTGCGCCGCGTGGCGCTGGTCGATCAGAACAAGATCGGTCTCGGGATCTCGGTGTTCGTCTCGGTGGAAAGCGGCGATCATTCCGACGCCTGGCTGAAGAAATTCGCCGATGCCGTCAGCGCCATGCCCGAGGTGATGGAGTTCTATCGCATGGCGGGGGACGTCGATTACATGCTGCGCGTGGTCGTCGCCGACATGCAGAGCTACGACATCTTCTATAAAAAACTCATCAGCGCAGTCGCGCTGAAGAACGTCACCTCGCGCTTCGCGATGGAAAAGATCAAGTCGGTGACGGCGCTGCCGGTGCCGGCGATCGGCGCGGCGTAATCATCGTCATTGCGAGCGAAGCGAAGCAATCCAGAAAACAACAAGCTGGATTGCTTCGTCGCCTGGCTCCTCGCAATGACGACATAGCCGCATCAAATCTTCTGATTGTACTCGCCGACTTCCGGATGCGTGCGCAGCACCGAATCCATAGCCTCGAACATATCGCGCATACGCTGTTCGGAGACCGGGCTCTCGACCACCACCACAAGCTCGGGCTTGTTGCTCGAGGCGCGCACCAGGCCCCAGCTGCCATCCTCGCAGGTGACGCGCACGCCGTTGACCGTGACCAGATCGCGGATCGGCTGACCGGCGACCTTGGCGCCCTTGGCCTTTAGATCCTCGAAGTGCTTCACCACCTGTGTGACGATTCCATATTTGGTTTCGTCCGGGCAATGCGGCGACATGGTCGGCGACGACCAGGTCTTCGGCAGCGCGTCCTTCAGGTCCGCCATGGTCTTGCCCGGCGCGTGATCGAGCATCTCGCACACCGCGATGGCGGAGACGAGGCCGTCGTCATAGCCGCGCCCGATCGGCGCATTGAAGAAGAAATGACCGGATTTCTCGAAGCCCGCCAGCGCCTTCAGTTCATGGGTGCGGCGCTTCATGTAAGAATGGCCGGTCTTCCAGTAGGTCGTGTGTGCGCCCTGCTTCTGCAAAACCGGATCGGTCACGAACAGGCCGGTCGACTTCACGTCGACCACGAACTGCGCGTTCTTGTGGATCGCGGACATGTCGCGGGCGAGCATCACGCCGACCTTGTCGGCGAAGATTTCCTCGCCGGTATTGTCGACCACGCCGCAGCGGTCACCGTCGCCGTCGAAGCCGAGACCGACATCGGCCTTGTGCTCCAGCACCGCATCGCGGATCGCGTGCAGCATTTCCATGTCCTCCGGATTCGGATTGTACTTCGGGAAGGTGTGATCCAGCTCCGTGTCCAGCGGAATCACCTCGCAGCCGATCGCTTCCATCACCCTCGGCGCGAACGCGCCCGCGGTGCCGTTGCCGCAGGCCACCACGACCTTCAGCTTGCGCTTGAGTTTGGGGCGCTTGGTCAGATCGGCGATATAGCGCTCCGGAAAATTCTCGACGAAGTGATACGAGCCCGCGGGCTTCAGCTTGAAATCGGCGTTGAGCACGATCTCCTTCAGCCGGGTCATTTCGTCCGGACCGAATGTCAGCGGGCGGTTCGCACCCATCTTCACCCCGGTCCAGCCGTTGTCGTTGTGCGAGGCGGTGACCATGGCCACACACGGCACGTCGAGTTCGAACTGCGCGAAATACGCCATCGGCGTTACCGCAAGGCCGATGTCATGCACCTTGCAGCCGGACGCCAGAAGACCCGAGACCAGTGCATACTTGATCGAGGCCGAATAGCTGCGGAAATCATGCGCGGTGACGATCTCCTGCCTCACGCCCATCTCGCCGATCAGGTGACCGGGGCCCATGATGTTGACCACCATGCTCTCGTGCAGGCCCGGCAATTCGTTCTCCACCGCGATGTCGCCTTCGAGCACCAGCAGCATGTAGTCGGTCTGCCGGACCTCCCCCTCCTGGATGATCACCGTGCCGGCCTTGATCAGCTTGGGTCGCATGTACCCCACCACCTTCAGGGCATCGCCCAGCGTGAGGTCGGCCAGGGCCGATGGTGTGACCAACAACCGCGCGGCAACCTCTTCAGGAGCCATTTCCGGACTTTGAAAAATCGATGACATCGTCTCTGCCTTTGTTCGCACT
>JAGVII010000663.1 GCA_020056155.1 Afipia sp. | reverse complement strand
GACGATTTGCTGCGTCGGCGCTCGGGCGACGAGGACGCGCCGCGCATGCTGGGCGCGTTCAACGAGGCGACGCCCGACTGGCTGTCGTTCTTCATGTTCACGTTCTTCACGGATCGCGACGGCAAAATGCAGCTTGAGAGCCTGGCGCAGTCCGGCTTCGATCCGCTGTCGCGCACCTGCCGCTTCATGCTCACGGAAGAAGCGCATCACATGTTCGTCGGCGAGACCGGAGTGAGCAGGGTTCTTCAGCGCACCTGCGACGCCATGAAACAAGCCGGCATCGAAGACCCGAACGAAATCGAGAAGGTCCGCGCGCTTGGCGTCATCGATCTGCCGACCATGCAGAAGAAAATGAACCTGCATTATTCGCTGTCGCTGGATCTGTTCGGCTCGGAAGTTTCGACCAACGCCGCGAATTTCTACAATTCGGGCCTCAAGGGCCGCTTCCAGGAAACCCGGATCGACGACGATCACCGTCTGACCAACGACATCTACAAGGTGCTCAAGCTGGTGGACGGCAAGATCACGCTGGTGGACGAGCCCGCGTTGACCGCGCTCAACATGCGGCTGCGCGACGACTACACGCTGGACTGCGAAAAGGGCGTCGAGCGCTGGAACAAGGTCATCGAGAAGACCGGTGTGAATTTCCGGCTCGAACTGCCGCATACCGCGTTCCATCGCCAGATCGGCGAGTTCAAGGACGTCAACGCCACGCCGAAGGGCGTCATCGTTAGCGACGCCGAATGGGCGAAGATCAGGAACGACTATCTGCCCTCGACGGCGGATGGCGATTTCATTTCGTCGCTGATGGAGCCGGTTTCGGAGCCCGGCAAGTTCGCGAACTGGATCGCGCCGCCCAAGGTGGGCATCGACAACAAGCCCGGCGACTTCGAATACGTGAAGATCGCGGCGTGATCGATTTTTCAATTTGTCATGGCCGGGCTCGTCCCGGCCATCCCGATTATGCGGGCGCAGTGCTCGATTGGTCGGGATCACCGGGACAAGCCCGGTGATGACAGTTTCTGGATTGGGCGAGTAGATGGCAACCGCAGAACTGCTCAAGCAACATCTGATCGACCCGGAAATCTGCATTCGCTGCAACACCTGCGAAGAGACATGTCCGGTCGATGCGGTGACGCATGACGGCAATAACTATGTCGTCGATGCGAGCATCTGCAATCACTGCATGGACTGCATTTCGCCGTGCCCCACCGGCTCGATCGACAACTGGCGCGTGGTGACGAGAGCGTACTCGCTCGAAGAACAGTATTCGTGGGAAGAATTGCCGAAGCAGGAAGAGGTCGCACCGGCGGCATCCGGCGAGGGCGGCGCGGTCGAGGCGCTCGAGGATGAAGTCGCGAAGCTGCTCGAAGAGGCCCGCAAGGGGCTCGGCGGCAAGCCGGTCGCGCCGCATTCCGCCAGCAAGCCGACGGTCAATCTCTACAACCGCAGCAAGCCCGCGACCGCCACCGTCACTGGAAATTTCCGTCTGACTGACGCTTCGTCCGACACCGACGTGCGGCACATCATTCTGGACTTCGGCGATCAGAAGTTTCCGGTGCTGGAGGGCCAGAGCATCGGCATCGTCGCGCCGGGCATCGACGAGAACGGCAAGCCGCATGTTGCGCGACTCTATTCGGTGGCGTCGCCGCGCGGCGGCGAGAAGCCGAACACCAACAATCTCGCGCTCACCGTGAAGCGCGAAGACAAGGGCGTCTGCTCGAACTATCTGTGCGATCTGCCGCGCGGTGCGAAACTGGAAATCACCGGACCGTTCGGCGCGACCTTCCTGATGCCGGACGATCCTGCGGCGAACATCATCATGATCTGCACTGGCACGGGCTCGGCGCCTTTTCGCGGCTTCACCGAACGGCGGCGGCGGGCGATGCCCGACGCGGCGGGGCGGTTGCTGCTGTTCTTCGGCGCGCGGCGTCCGGAGGAATTGCCGTACTTCGGGCCGCTGCAAAAGGTGCCGGAAAAGCTGCTCGGAAAATACTTCTGCTATTCGCGCGTGCCGGGCCAGCCGCGCGTCTATGTGCAGGATCGTATCCGCTCGGAGATGGCGCAGATCGCCACGCTGCTGCGCGACGACAAGACTCATGTCTATATCTGCGGCTTGAAGGGCATGGAGAGCGGCGTCGATGAAGCGTTCGCCGATGCCTGCCGTTCGGCGTCGATCGACTGGTCGGCGCTGAAGCCGACAATGCGCGAAAGCGGACGATATCACGTCGAGACGTATTAGAGAGCGGCGAGAGTTCCAGTTACTTTGTCATTGCGAGCGAAGCGAAGCAATCCAGAAAACAACAGGCTAGATTGCTTCGTCGCTTCGCTCCTCGCAATGACGATCCGGCCGGGTCAAGCCCGGCCATGACGGTCAATATTCGCAGTAGCCCTTATTCCCCCGCCACCGGCAGGCTGAGATTCGCATAGACGATGCCGCCATCGACCGCGATCGCGTTGCCGACCACGTAGTCGCCTGCGCGCGATGCGAGGTAGATGGCGATGCCCGCCATGTCCTCGGGCGTGCCGATGCGCTTCGACGGAATCGCCTTCGCGACCGCGTCGCCGTGGTCGCGCGCCGCCGTGTTCATGTCGGACTCAAAGGCGCCGGGACAGATCGCGGTAACATTGATGTTATCGTGGATCAGCTTCGCCGCCATGCGGCGCGTCAGATGGATCACCGCCGCCTTGCTCGCCTGATAGGAATAGGTCTCCAGCGGATTGACCGACAGGCCGTCGATCGACGCGATATTGATGACCTTGCCGGGCTTTTCCTTCGTCGCGGCGGCGCGCAGCGGCTTTGCCAGCGCCTTGGTCAGGAAGAACAGCGACTTCACATTCAGATTCATCACCTTGTCCCAGCCGGCTTCCGGGAATTCATCGAAGGGCGCGCCCCAGGCCGCGCCTGCGTTGTTGACGAGGATGTCGATCTTCGGCTCGCGCTTGATCAACTCCTCGGCGAGCTTCTCGCAACCGGCGACGGTGGACATGTCGATCGGCAGCGCGATGCACTCGCCGTCATAGGCCGCCGTCAATTCCTTGGCGGTTTCCTCGCAGGGACCGGCCTTGCGGGCGGTGATGTAGACCTTCGCCGCGCCCTGCGCGAGAAAGCCCGAGGCGATCATCTTGCCGATGCCGCGCGAACCGCCGGTGACGACCGCGATGCGGCCCTTCAGTGAAAACAGATCCTTGAACATGGTGCCTCCTGTTGCTTTGGCGGCGATATAGCGCCAGCAGCAAGAGGGGTGTCAAGGAATGGCCGGGTTGTCTGTTTGAAACACTTCAGGCCGCGTCAACCCGGCGGAAGCCGTTCCACATCGCGGTGGCGGCGCCGGACGTGAGCACCGACAGGAATCGCGTGTTCTGGTAATTGCCGTTCAGCGAGATGCGCGGCAGCGCCGTGAGGTGTTCGGCGTTCTCGGCAAAGACCATGCCGGGGCGCGTGGTCACGGCAGTTGCGAATCCGAGCTCGCGCGCCATCGCGAATTCCCGCACGGCGGCGGCGGTCCTGTCGCCGTAGGGATACGCGAAATGCAGCGCCGGCCTCTGCAACTCGGTTTCGATCCGCTCGCGGCTGACGCGCATCTCGCGCATCGCGTCAGCCTCGCTCTCCCGCGCCAGGTTGCAATGGCTGACAGTGTGCGCGCCGATGGTCACCAGCGGATCGGCGGCAAAGGATCGCAACTCGGGCCAGGACATACATAACTCGCCCGCGATCGCGGCATCGTCGATGCCATGCCGTGCGCAAAGTTCGCTGACGGCTCGCTGCACGTCCTTGTCGTTCGGGAGCGTGCGCAGCCAGTCGTGGATCTGGCTGAACGCCTGCTGCTTGGCGGCGGGATCGCCTGCGTCTAGCCGCTGCACTGCGCCGTCCCGCGTTATCTCTATCATGCTGGCCTTGGCGATGACGCGCTCCAGCGCCACCCACCACAGCCGGCCGCTGCCTTCGGCGAAATCGCTGGCGACATAAACCGTGAACGGCGCATTCCGGTCGCGCATCACCGGCAGCGCGTGGTCGCGGTTGTCGCGATAGCCGTCGTCGAACGTGAAACACGCGAAGCGGCGGGCGAAGTCGCGCTCCCGCATCCGGCGGTGCGCTTCGTCCATGGACACGATATCCACGCCGAGCGCGCGCACATGCGCCAGCACCTCGCGCAGAAAGTCCGGCGTGATTTCGAGATGCCGGTTGGGCTGGAACATATCGTCGCGG
>JAGVII010000248.1 GCA_020056155.1 Afipia sp. | reverse complement strand
TGGTCGCAGGATCGAGGCCTTTCTGGACGAAATGCTCGAAAGCGCCGACTGAGATGATTGCATCATAGCGGCGTTCCGGCTTGTGATCGCGCCAGTCCTGCTCGCGCACCTCGATCTTCGGGTGGCCGCCGTCGCGAACCCATTGGGCCTGCGACGGGCTGAGCGTCAGTCCCACCGCATGGGCGACGCCTGCGTGGTCGACCAGCCGCCGCAGCATCGCGCCCCATCCGCAGCCGATATCCAGAACCCGCGCGGCGTCCGCAGCGCCCGCTGCATGGATGTGATGGTCCAGTTTCCGGCGCTGTGCTGTCGCGAGGTCGTCGTCGCCCTCGAACAGGGCGCACGAGTAGATCATCTCCGGATCGAGAACGAGGCGGAAGAAATCGTTGCCCATGTCGTAATGCGACATGATCGCCTCGGGCGAGGCGCCCGTTCGTCCCGCTGGCCGCACCGGCTTTTCGGACATCGTGCTCACTGGGTTACAGGGTTGTGAACAGGAGGCGTTAAATTTAGTATTCGAAGCAGCCGACAGGTTCAATATTCGTACGGTGCCCATCGTGCTGCCGTGCAATATGGCGCTGCTGCTGTCATAAGAGCGGCCGATCCCACAGAGGAAAGACCTTGCAGACAACGCTGCTCGGACTGGCCATCGCTCTCATCCTTGCGCTGATCGCGGCGCTGGTCGGGCCGTATTTCGTTGACTGGAACCAGTTTCGCCCGCAGTTCGAGGCGGAGGCCTCCCGAGTCATCGGGACGCCGGTGCGGGTCACCGGCAGGCTCGATGCGTTGCTGTTGCCGACGCCTACGTTGCGGCTGCGTGATGTTGCGGTAGGCGGCGACAAGGACCCGGCCAGGATTCGCGCCGGCAAGCTCGACGTTGAGTTCAGCCTCGGCGCGTTGATGCGAGGCGAATGGCGCGCCAGCGAGCTATCGCTGGACGGCTTTGCGCTCGATCTCGGCCTCGACCGTCAGGGCCGTTTTCAGTGGCCTTCCATCGCCGGCCGTTTCAATCTCGGGTCGCTCGCCATCGACCGCATGAATGTTGCGGGACGGGTCGCACTACATGATGCGTCGAGCGGCGCGAAGCTGCAGATCGACGATCTCAAGTTCAGCGGCGATGTGCGCGCGCTCGCCGGCAGCATGCGCGGAGAAGGCTCGTTCACGCTGCTCGGAGCGCGGACGCCGTTCCGCATCTCGTCGGGTCAAAGCGGCGACGGCAAGGGCACGCGCGTGCATTTCATCGCTGAGCCCGGCGAGCGTCCGTTGCTGACCGATCTCGACGGCACGCTGACGTTCGACAATGCGGTGCCGAAATTCGAGGGCGCGTTGACATTGGCACGGCCGGCGGATGTGAAATCCACCGAGCCCGGACAGCCGTGGAAATTGTCGTCGCGGGTGAAGGCCAGTCCGTCGTCCGCGGCGTTCGAGCAGGTCGAAGCGGCGTACGGCCCCGACGACAACGCGCTGCGGCTGACCGGTGGAGGCGAAATTGTTTTCGGCGCATCGCCGTTGCTGCGTCTCGCGCTGTCGGCACGGCAACTCGATGCCGACCGGTTGCTCGCAAGGGGCGCCACAAACACCGAACCGCTGCGGCTGCTTCCTGCACTTCGCACCTCGGTGACATCGCTGCCGGTGCTGCCGCTTCCGGCGCAGATCGAATTGAGCTCGGACCAGATTTCGCTGGGCGGGCGTCCGCTGCAGAATGTCGCGGCCGAACTGCGCACGGATGACAAGTCCTGGACCATCGCGAAACTGGAGATGCGCGCGCCCGGCGCGACGCGGTTCTCTGCAAGCGGCACGATCTCCGAACTCGGCCCCTCCGCCCGTTTTACCGGGCCGGTCAATATCGATTCTTCCGATCCCGATGTGCTGACCGGGTGGCTGCAGGGACGCAGCGATGCCACGTATCGCAATCAAAAGCCGCTACGCCTGCGCGGCGATGCAACCGTCGCGGCGGACCGCATTGGAATCGACGGCATGAAAGCCGAGGTCAATGGTGGGGCGATCGAAGGCAGCCTCGCGCTGTTGACCATCGCCAACGGCAAGACGCGGCTGGAAGCGGCGCTGAGGGCTGCGAGTCTCGATGTGGATGCGATGTCGTCGCTCGCCGGCGTGCTGGCCGGGCCCCAATCCGCATGGCCAGATGAGGCGCAGATCTCGCTTGATGCGGGACGCGCGCTCATTGCGGGGCAGGAGGTGCGCCGGGTTGCCGCCACACTGGGTTATGGGCCGAAGACAATTGCAATTGACCGGATTCAGGTCGGCGATGCCAATGGCGATCTTTCGATCACCGGCGCCGGGTCGTTCGACCGCATCGATGCGAACGGCAAACTCGCTCTGGATGCCGCAGCGCCGTCGCTCGCTCGGATCGCCGGTTTCATCGCGCCGTTTGCCCCCATTGTCGCGGAGCGACTGAATGCGCTGGGATCGTCGCCCGGTGCCGCGCGCATGCAACTGAAAGCCGATTTTGCCGGAGCGGAGGATCGCGCCGGCCGCTCCAGTGCTCGCGCGGTGCTTGATGTCGATGCGCCGCAGATCAAAGGCGCCATCACACTGACGGCGGCGCCGGGCATCGATCTCGCGCGTGGACTCGATCTTGCCGCGCTGGGCGGAAGCGAATTCAACATTGAAACGAAACTGGCTGCGAATAACACGGCGAGCATCGTGCAGGCGATGGGCCTCGGCCATATCCTTTCGGCAGGAGACGGCCCCGCGCAATTCGAGTCGTCGGCGAGCGGCATCTGGGGTGCGCCGCTGCAACTGAAAGCCAGGCTTGTCGGCGCAGGGGTCGATGGCGACATTCAGGGCACCGGCAATCCGTGGGCGGATCAGCCGACCGCGGCGCTGACCGTTGCGGTGCGCCGGGCCGATCTCGCGGCATTATTCGGTCTGAAACCGGCGAGCATGCCTTCGGTTGCCATGTCGTCGCGCGTTGGCGTAGCGGGCAACGTTTTCACTTTCGACGATCTGGACACCACGGTGGGGGGATCGCGGTTACGCGGGCGGCTGGTGTTGACGCGTGGCGATGAGATCGGCGTCGATGGCGAAGTCGGACTCGACACGCTCGATCTTGCGGCAGTGACCGGCGTTGCTTTCGGCGCGGCAGGACATGATGCATCGTCACCGCTGGATCGGAGCTGGCTGCGCGGCTGGCGCGGGACACTTGCATTTCAGGCGCTGAGCGGAGCCCTTCCAGGCGGCACAGAGTTGCGCCCGGTGAGCGGAACCATCAAGGGCGACGGCCAGTCGCTGATGCTTCAGAACGTCAAAGGCGGCATCGGAGGCGGCGAAGCAACGATCGATCTCGATGCGCGGCAGACCGCTGCGGGAGCGGCACAGGGCGCAACTCCAAGCACGTCTTTTAACGCGCGCGTACAACTCTCCGATGTCGATGGCGCGGCGCTTCGCTATCGCAGCCTCGTGATGCCCGGCGGTAAGATTGCGCTGCAAATGACGATCGCGGGGCAGGGCCGCAGCGCCGCCGGACTGACCGGCGCGCTGTCTGGGGCCGGCGTGCTGACGTTGACGGAAGCTCGTATCGCGGGGCTCGATCCGCGGGCCTTCGAAGTCGCAATACGCGCCAGCGACGGTGGAACGGCGACTGACGACATCAAACTGAAGGACATCGTTGAGCCTGTCTTGGCCCGCGGCACGCTGACGGTGCCGTCGGCGCAAATCCCGTTCAACATCAAGGACGGTCGGCTGCGGATAGAGGCAGCGACGCTCAATGCCAGACGCGCGCGCGTTGCGGTTGCGGGAGGTTATGATCTGCTGGCGGATCAGGCCGATCTGCGTGCAGTGATGTCGCCCGTAACCAACCGGCCGATCAACGGCCGTCCCGAAATTCGTGTCGACCTGAACGGCTCGCCCGATGGGATGGTGCGCGCGGTTGACGTCGCGGCGTTGTCGTCGTGGCTTGGAATGCGGGCGATCGATCGTGAGACGCGGCGGCTCGATCAGCTCGAGCGTGGGGTTACGCCGGGGCCGGAGGCGGATGAATTGTGGGACGAGGAGCTGCCGACGGCCGAACCGATTCCGCCGTCGGAAGTGAAGATTCCGAATCGCGATCCACGGCGAAAAGGTTCGGGAGCGAAAGCGGCAGCACCGGGCGCACCTGCCGCGCCGCGTGCGCCTGCGCCAAGTCCGCCGAGCAACGGCGCGCTGGTG
>JAGVII010000703.1 GCA_020056155.1 Afipia sp. | reverse complement strand
CGCGAACCTGCTAATCGACTGCGGCGGAGGCTTGCTGCCACCGCTGTTTAACCTTGTTCGTGAGCCTGAATTGCCCGCTCAACTGTCATTGGCCGTCGCCGCACTCGCCCTCGCGATCTGGATTTATCTGATCGCAGCCCGGGGCGACTTCTGGCGTACACGGAAGTTCGACGATCTCACGCCCGCACCGGGCTTCGTGAATTGGCCATCGATTGCCGTCGTCGTGCCGGCGCGGGATGAGGCGGCAGGCGTTGCCGGGTGCGTGACTTCCATTCTCAGTCAGCCTTATCCCGGTGCGCTGTCCATGATCCTGGTCGACGACCAAAGCCAGGACGGCACATCACAGATCGCGAGCGATGCCGCTGCTGCCATTAGTGCATCGGATCGTCTGACGGTGCTGCAAGGCCGTCCGTTGCCGTCGGGGTGGACGGGCAAGCTGTGGGCGGTAAAGCAGGGCCTCACAATGGTCGAGGGCCGTTCATCGCCGCCGGATTACATCCTGTTGACGGATGCGGACATCGTCTATTCCGGTGATGTTCTGATGCGGCTGGCCGCGCGTGCGCAGAACGACAAGTTCGCGATGACCTCCGTGATGGCGAAGCTCCATTGTGAAAGTTTCGCTGAAAAGTATCTGATCCCCGCGTTCATCTTCTTTTTCGGGATGCTTTACCCGTTCGGTTGGGTTCGCAATCCCTCGCGGTCAACCGCTGCTGCTGCCGGCGGCTGCATTCTTGCGCGCTGGGATGCGCTGAGAAATGCCGGTGGTATCGACGTAATTCGCGGATCTCTGATCGATGACTGTGCGCTTGGCGCGCGGCTGAAAATGCAAGGCCCCGTGTGGCTCGGTTTCTCGCAAGACGTCAAAAGCGTTCGTGCATCGGATACCATCGCAAATGTGGGCCAGATGATTTCCCGCTCCGCCTATGCGCAACTGCGATATTCGGTGTCGATCCTGATCGGAACCATTCTTGCGATGGGTCTCGTGTTTCTTGCGCCGATCCTGATCGCGCTGTTCGGCCACGGATTTGCCGCGGGATTGGCCGCGGTGGCGTGGTTGTTGATGGCTCTCGCGTTCCAGCCCACCCTGCGATATTATGGGCAGTCCGCGCTTTGGGGACTCGCGCTTCCCATAATCGCAATCGCTTACATGGTGTTCACGGTCAATTCCGCAGTCCAGCACTTTCAGGGGCGTGGCGGAATGTGGAAAGGCCGCGCTCAAGCACAGGTATCCAGTTCGTAATGACAACAGCAGGCGAATTGCGTTCAGGCAAAGGCCACAAGGACGAAAACTTCCCGGTCGCGTCGTGGATCATTCATCCGCGCCATCGCGCGTTGATTCTTGCGTTCTACAATTTCGTGCGCACAGGCGATGATATCGCCGACCATGCGTCGCTTGCGCCGCAGGACAAGCTCGACAAGCTTGACTTGCTGGAGGCCGAACTGCTCGGCAAGGGAAACAGCCAGCCGGAGGCCGTGACGCTGCGGGCCGCATTTGCCGAGCGTGGAATGTCGCCGAAGCATGCGCAGGATTTGCTGAATGCATTTCGCCTCGATGTCACCAAGCTGCGCTACGACAATTGGGATGAATTGATCCATTACTGTTCGCTCTCGGCGATGCCGGTCGGCCGCTTCATGCTGGATGTCCACGGCGAGGATCGTTCGACCTGGGCGGCGTCCGATGCGATCTGCGCGGCCCTGCAGATCAACAACCACCTGCAGGATTGCGGCAAGGACTACCTTGATCTTAACCGCGTCTATATCCCGCGCGATGCGCTCGCCGCAGCCGGTGCGACGGTGGAAATGCTGGGCGAGGGACACGCGCCACCGGCGCTGCTGAAATGCCTGCAAGGACTGGCGCGCCGGACGGAAGCGCTTCTGAACGAGGGCCGCTCGCTTCCCGGCGAGATCAAGGATACGCGTCTTGGTCTTGAGGTCGCTGTGATCGATGCATTCGCGGCCAGGATCGTCAATTTGCTCAAGATCCGCGATCCATTGAGCGAACGCGTTCATCTCTCGAAGCAGCAGATGCTGGGCATAGCGCTCTCCGCAATGGCGCGCGGATTGTATCAGCGTGTGACCGGGCATACGTCGGTCGTCCGTCACGTTTCCGGTGCGTGATTTCATCATGACCGCTGCCGACGCCACATCGCAGGTTACGCCCGAAGGTTCCGCTTCCGGCAGTTCGTTCTATGCGGCGATGCGCATTCTGCCGCGCGAGCAGCGCGAGGCGATGTTCCAGATCTACAGCTTCTGCCGGCAGGTCGACGACATCGCCGATTCCGATGGCCCGCGCCCCGAGCGCCTGAAGGCGCTGGATCAGTGGCGGCGGGATATCGATGCGCTTTACGCGGGACATCCCCCACAGCATCTGCGCGACTATGTGCCATCGGTGAAGAAGTTTGGCCTGCGGCGCGACGATTTCATCGCCGTCATCGATGGCATGGAAATGGATGTGCCCGCCGACATCCGCGCCCCGGATGCGCGGACGCTCGATCTTTACTGCGACCGGGTCGCGAGCGCGGTAGGGCGACTCTCGGTTCGCGTGTTCGGTCTTGGCGAAGACGACGGAATCCTGTTGGCGCACCACCTCGGCCGTGCGCTTCAGTTGACCAACATCCTGCGCGATATCGACGAGGACGCCGGTCTCGGCCGGCTTTATCTGCCGCGCGAGGATCTCAACGCGGCCGGGATCATGTCGAACGATCCGCTGGCAGTCGCATCCGATCCGCGGCTGCCGCGTGTGTGCGAAGGCGTCCTCAAGCAGGCGCGCAGTCACTTCGCCAAGTCGAACGATATCATGGCGCGCAATTCACGCCGCGTTGTCCGCGCGCCGAAGATCATGTCGGAATACTACCACGCGATCCTCGAAAAGCTGGTCGAGCGTGGCTTTGCGCTGCCGCGCAAGCCGGTCAAGCTCAGCAAGGCAGCCAAGATTTTCATTCTCATTCGGCACGCATTTATCTGATGGCAAAAGCTCATATTATCGGCGCCGGGGTCTCCGGCCTGTCCGCGGCTGTTCGGCTCGCGAATGAAGGATTCCAGGTTCACGTCCACGAGGCGACGCAACAAGCCGGTGGGCGCTGCCGCTCTTATTACGACGGCGCGACCGACATGGTCATCGACAACGGCAATCATCTCCTGCTATCGGGCAATCTCCATGCGCGCTCATACGCACTGGCCATCGGCAGCGAAGCCGGCCTTGTGGGGCCGGAACGCGCGCAGTTCGATTTTGTCGATCTGAAAACCGGCAAGCGCTGGATACTCGATCTCGGCAACGGCCGGTTGCCGACGTGGGTGTTCGACAAGACTCGTCGCGTCCCGGACACGACGGTGGGCGACTATCTGGCGCTTGCGCCGGTGATCTGGGCGGGGACCGATGCGCTGGTCGGTCAAACCGTGAAATGCGAAGGCACGCTCTATGACCGGCTGGTGCAGCCGCTGCTCCTTGCGGCGCTGAACGTCGATCCGCCGGACGGCTCCGCGGGACTTGCGGGCGCCATCGTGCGCGAGACATTGCTTGCAGGCGGCAAGTCCTGCCGTCCTCTGATCGCACGCGAGGGGCTCAGCACAGTGCTGGTCGATCCCGCGATCAAGCTGATCCGCGAGAAGGGCGGCACGGTCAGCCTCGGCCACGAACTGCGTCAGGTGCTGATGGCAGGCGAGACAATCTCGGCGCTCGAGTTCGGCGACGACACCATCACGGTGGCGCCCAGCGATGTTGTTGTGCTTGCGGTGCCGCCACGCTCTGCATCATCCATCCTGCTCGGGCTGAAGACGCCGACGAAATTCCGCGCGATCGTCAACGCGCATTTCCGCTATGATCCGCCGGACAACATGCCGCCGATGATCGGCGTGGTCGGCGGGCTGATCGAATGGCTGTTCGCGTTTCCGCAGCGGCTGTCGATCACCATTAGCAATGCAGACCGTCTGGTGAATGTGCCGCGCGAACAACTGGCGCGCGATATCTGGCGCGACATCTGCAAAGCCGCAGGTCTCAGCGATGAGGTCGCGAACGGGCCGCTGCCGCCGTGGCAGATCGTGCGCGAACGGCGCGCCACATTCGAGGCCACTCCGGAACAAAATGCCATGCGTCCAGGGACTGCCACCGAGTGGAAAAACCTGTTCCTCGCGGGCGACTGGACTGATACGGGATTGCCAGCGACCATTGAGGGGGCCATCCGCTCAGGGGACCGGGCTGCCGATATGGCCCTGAAAATGCAATGAATTCAGCATTTTACGGAGCTCCATGACTCTCCTCGACGACCAGACGGCCGATGTTGCGCCCACCGCGCCGGCCCTCGACAACAGCATTGCGGCTGCCAGCCGCGCGATCCTGGATACGCGCAAGCCTGACGGGCACTGGGTGTTCGAACTGGAGGCCGACGCGACGATTCCGGCTGAATACGTCTTGCTGCGGCACTATCTGGCCGAGCCGGTCGATGCTGTGCTGGAAGCCAAGATCGGCAATTACCTGCGCCGCATCCAGAACGAGAACGGCGGCTGGTCGCTGTTCCATGGCCACGAGTTCGACATGAGCGCCAGCGTGAAGGCTTACTTCGCGCTCAAGATGATCGGCGATTCCGTAGATGCGCCGCATATGGTCAAGGCGCGCGAGGAGATGCTTCGCCGCGGCGGCGCGATCAAAAGCAACGTCTTCACCCGCATCATGCTGGCGCTTTTCGGCGTCGTCACCTGGCGCGCGGCGCCGATGATGCCGGTGGAAATCATGCTGCTGCCGCGCTGGTTTCCGATCCACCTGACCAAGATCTCGTACTGGGCGCGGACCGTGATCGTGCCGCTGCTGGTGCTGATGAACAGGAAGCCGCGTGCGCGCAATCCGCTTGGCGTCGGCATAGACGAATTGTTTCTGGAAGATCCGAAGTCGATCGGTATGACGGCGAAAGCGCCGCACCAGAGCCAGCTCTGGTTCACGGGCTTCAATCTGCTCGATAAGGTCTTGCGCGTCGTCGATCCGCTGTTTCCGAAAAAGAGCCGCCAGCGCGCGATCGACAAGGCGGTGGATTTCGTCACTGAGCGCCTGAATGGCGTTGACGGCCTCGGCGCGATCTTCCCGGCGATGGCCAATACCGTGATGATGTATGATCTGCTCGGCTATCCGAAGGATCATCCGCATTACGTGCTGGCGCGCCAGTCGATCGAGAACCTGCTCGTGATCAAGGATGACGAAGCTTATTGCCAGCCCTGTGTGTCGCCGATCTGGGACACGGCACTGACCGCTCATGCCATGATCGAAGTCGGCGGCGAGAAGGCTGAAGCGTCCGCCAAGGCCGCGCTCGACTGGCTGAAGCCGAAGCAGGTGCTCGACGTCGAGGGCGACTGGATCGAAAAGCGGCCCGGCGTGCGTCCCGGCGGCTGGGCGTTCCAGTACAACAACGCGCATTATCCCGATCTCGACGACACCGCCGTCGTCGTGATGGCGATGGACCGCGCACGCGGCACGTTGCAAGCCGGCACCAAATACGATGAAGCGATCGTGCGCGGCCGCGAATGGCTGCTGGGCCTTCAAAGCAAGGACGGCGGCTGGGCCGCGTTCGATGCCGACAATCTCGAATACTATCTGAACAACATTCCGTTCTCGGATCATGGCGCGCTGCTTGATCCGCCGACCGAGGACGTCACTGCGCGCTGCGTCTCGATGCTGGCGCAACTTGGTGAGACGGCCGAGACCAGCGAGGCGCAGGCCCGCGGCATCGAATATCTTCGCCGCACGCAATTGCCCGACGGCTCGTGGTTCGGGCGCTGGGGGGTCAACTACATCTACGGGACGTGGTCCGTACTCTGCGCGCTGAACGCTGCCGGCGTCGCTCACAACGATCCGGCGATGGCCAGGGCCGCCGACTGGCTGATCTCGATTCAGAACAGCGATGGTGGCTGGGGCGAGGACGGCAACAGCTACCGGCTCGACTACAAGGGCTACGTTAAGTCGGACACAACGGCCTCCCAGACGGCCTGGGCGACGCTGGCTCTCATGGCTGCGGGGAAGGTGGATCATCCCGCGACTCAGCGCGGCATCGCTTATTTGATTCGATTCCAGGGCAAGGACGGGCTGTGGACCGAACCGCAGTACACGGGGGGAGGGTTCCCACGTGTGTTCTATTTGCGATACCACGGGTATTCCAAGTTCTTCCCGCTGTGGGCGCTGGCGCGGTATCGGAATCTACGTAATACTAACAGCCGCTTCGTGGGGATCGGAATGTGACTATAGGCGCGGGCGGGGACGCCGCAGACATCGCTACCAAACAGGACGGGTTGCCAGTCCTGATCGTTACTGGTTTGAAACAGGAGGCCCGCATCGCTGCAGGCCCCGGACTCACCGTCATCTGCAGTTCGAGCAATCCGGTTCAGTTACGCGAGATGATGACGTCGTTCGATCCAGCGAGCATTCGCGGCATCGTAAGCTTCGGCGTCGCAGGCGGGCTCAATCCTGAACTGAAATCTGGTGACATCGTCATTGCCTCTGAGATCATTTCCGGCAAGCAACGCTGGTCTACTGCTGCGGCGCTTACCGAGAATCTCGTCGCGCTCCCCGCAAAACGCCGCCGCGTCGTGGTTCCCGGTATTCTCGCCGGTGTCGAGGAAGTGGTGACAGGTCAGGTCGCCAAGGCTGCGCTGCGCGCCACCAGCGGCGCCGATGCCGTCGACATGGAGAGCCATATCGCCGCGCGCTATGCCGAGCATTATGGCCTGCCATTTGCGGCGGTGCGCGTCATCAGCGATCCGGCGCACCGCGCACTGCCCGAACTGACGATGAGCGCGATCAAGCCGAACGGGAACGTCGATATGTGGAAGGTGATGCGCGGGATCGCGCGTAACCCGAAGACGATCCCGCACCTGATTTCGACCGGGCGCGATTTCAGCCGCGCGCTGCGGTCGTTGCG
>JAGVII010000653.1 GCA_020056155.1 Afipia sp. | reverse complement strand
TCACGGTGAACGCGATCTGTCCCGGCTACATCAACACCGAGATGGTGCAGGCGGTGCCCAAGGACGTTCTTGAGAAGAACGTGATCCCGCAAATTCCGGCCAACCGACTCGGCGAGCCGGAAGAAATCGCGCGCGCAGTGGCGTTTCTTGCCGCCGACGAGTCAGGCTTCATCACGGGCTCGACGATGACCATCAACGGCGGACAATACCTGCAGTAAGGTACGATCCGGGCGGGAATACGCCGATGGATATGGCGTTGTCGCGGATTGAATGGCATTGATCCGCGATGACGTCCTCAACTGCCACTCTTGTCGGCCTCGCCGCCATCATCATGTGGTCGCTGCTTGCCGCGCTTACTGTTGCGACGGGCCGCGTTCCGCCGTTTCAACTGCTGGCGATGACATTCGCCATCGGCGCCTGCGTCGGTCCCTTGACCTGGCTGTGGCGTCCGGCTGCAATCCGGGCGTTGCGCCAACCGCTCGCGGTCTGGCTGATCGGCATCGGCGGCTTGTTCGGCTATCACGCGTTGTATTTTCTGGCCCTGCGTCTCGCGCCGCCGGCCGAAGCCGGGCTGCTGAACTATCTCTGGCCACTGCTGATCGTGTTGCTTTCGTCGCTGCTGCCGGGCGAACGGCTGGCGCCACATCATATTGTGGGCGCGGTTCTGGGTTTCGCCGGGACGATTTTGCTGTTCGCCGGTAATAGCGGTTCGTCGCCCGATCCGGCGCATATTCCGGGCTTCGTCGCGGCCTTTGTCGCGGCCTTCGTCTGGGCTGGCTATTCGGTGATGTCACGCAAACTCGCAGCGGTCCCGACCGACGCGGTTGCCGGATTTTGTCTTGCGACCGCACTGCTGGCCGCGATCTGCCATCTCGTTCTTGAGGTGACGGTCTGGCCGGAGACGCCGATACAGTGGCTTGCCATCGTGACGCTCGGAATCGGGCCGGTGGGAATCGCGTTTTTCGTGTGGGACATCGGCATGAAGCGCGGCGACATCCGCGTGCTGGGCGCCGCATCCTACGCCACGCCGCTGTTGTCGACCGCGTTTCTGATCGTTGCTGGTTTTGCGAAGCCCACCGCGACACTGGCCATCGCAGCCGCGCTGATCGCGGGCGGCGGGTTGATCGCGGCGAAGGATATGATTCTCCGCACGTCCCGAACCTAAGGAGCGGGCTTCCAGCCGGGCGGTCTGTAGTAAGCCTCGGGAATCTGTCCAAGCTCGGAGCGTTGCAGTTTGCCTTGAGCGAGGCCATAGAACTCCTGAAAGCACATGATCAGCGGGCGCCACTTGTCCGGATCGATGCGGTTGGGATGCCCCTTCATCATGATTTGCGGGTCCGCATGCACACGCGTGATACGGACTTCAATGGCGACAAGATTGCCACGCCAGACATCGTCGTCAGCCGCCATCCCGTGAACGTGCGCGACCTTAGCTTCCATCTGCACCGGGCATTCGACGGCGCGCGGGGCGGCAACCGTATCGCCGGTCAAGGGAGTTAGTTCGCAGATCCGAAACTTGTCTTTCTCATACCGATAGCCACGCATCTGCTTGCTGGCGGGCGTCGGATCGGAACCCGTGGTCCGCGCGAGCCTGTTGACTGCGCCAACGAGATTTGCCGACGGCAGATTGAGAACGCATTCGCCCGTGCGAATCATGTTCTCGGTGGTCTTTGAGTCACACGCGAGTCCCAGCATGCAGCGCCAGCCGACCCACCACGCCGACGACATTGGCGCGAGATTGTAAGAGCCATCCTCATTTGTTGAACCGATGAGAACGACAGGCGTGCCGAAATAAAGAATCGCCGGATCGATCTCGGTGTGACTCGAAGTGCAAGGTATTCCATCCATGTTCCGCTCCATTAATGCGAGCGGAACGTATTCTCGGCCCCCGTCAGGAACCCACCCGATTCCCGAGTCAAATGTCGCCCGCGCCGGGAAGCCAGCCCGGCGGCGCAAGTTCGAATTTTGCAAAGTCGAATCCGGGCGCGACGGTGCAGCCAACCAAGGTCCAGTCGCCGGTGCTTTCGGCAGCTTGCCAGGCATGGGCCGGGACGACGGCCTGAGGTTGCTCGCCGGCGGAAAGATCGGCCCCGAGCCGGATCGTCCGTTCGCCTTTGCTGTCGGCGATGCGCAGCATCAGCGCGTGGCCTGCGTGATAGTGCCAGATCTCCGCCGCATCGATCCGATGCCAGTGTGAACGCTCTCCGCGGGCGAGCAGGAAGTAGATCGCCGTGGACGCCGCGCGGCTACCCTCGACGGTGCGGGAATCCCGAAATGTCTCGCGATAGTGCCCGCCTTCAGGATGCGGCTTCAGGCCGAGCCGCCCGATAACGTCGCCCGCGGTCAGCCCGGCCTTGATGTTGGTCATGCCTTGTTCTTGCGCTCGCGCAGTTCGCCGAAGACATCCGCAGGGCTTTTGCCTGCAAGGCCGACAGCGGCTGCAACAGCCGGAACATCCGCGCGCAGAAACGTGTTGGCTTCCTTCTCGTCACGGATCAGCGTCGGAATCGTCGGCTGGTTCGCCGCGCGCAGTTTCGCCACTTCCTCCGCGCGAGCCTTCAGCGCCGGATTGTTCGGTTCGATCCCGAGGGCGAACTTGACGTTGGACGAGGTATACTCGTGGCCGCAATAAACGCGCATATCGTTGGGCAGCGCGCGCAGTTTCAGCAGCGACTCCCACATCATCGGATAGGTGCCTTCGAAGACGCGGCCGCAGCCGATCGAGAACAGTGTATCCGCGCAGAACAGCGCCCGGTCCTCGTCGAATACATAGCTGATGTGATCGAGCGTATGGCCCGGGGTTTCCAGCACGCGTGCGCTGAGGTTGCCGACCTTCACGGTGTCGCCTTCCCTGACGCGCTCGTCGACAAGCGGTATTGCCACGGTCCTGTCGTGCGGCGCGACCACCCGGCAATTGTACTTTGTCTTGAGTTCGTCGATCCCTCCGACATGGTCCACATGATGGTGGGTGACGAGGATATCGGTGAGTGTCCAGCCTTCACGCTGCAGCGCTTTGATGATGGGCCCCGCTTCCGGCGCGTCGATCGAGGCGGTGGCCTTGGTGACCGGATCGTGAATGAGATAGCCGAAATTGTCGGACAGGCAGGGGAACAGGCGAATCTCGGCAGCCATGACGTCTCCATTCATCGAGGATGGCAGAAGCTAACACGCCCGCATTCACGAGTGAATGCGTTAACGCTGGGTGCGGGATCGCCTCGCGGGCGCTGCATGCCGCTGTTCCCCGTGATAGGCTGGACGCCATGACAATCGATGTGATCGATCTCCGCAATTTCTACTCGCAGCGCCTCGGCGCAGTGGCGCGGCGGCTGATCAGTCGCGGCATTCAGCGGCACTGGCCGGATGCGGACGGCTTGCGCGTGGCGGGACTGGGTTACCCGACGCCCTATCTTGGCCTGTTTCGCGAGGATGCGGAACGCTGCATCGCGCTGATGCCTGCCGCGCAGGGCGTTCTCAAATGGCCGACCGCCCGTCCCACTTTATCAACTTTGGTCGATGAGTTTTCGCTGCCGCTGGCGGATGCCGCGGTCGATCGCATCCTGCTGGTTCATGCGCTGGAAATCTCGGACGATGCGGAAGGATTGTTGCGCGAGGTCTGGCGTGTGCTGGCCCCGTCGGGGCGGATGATGGCGATTATCCCCAACCGCCGCGGCGTGTGGACGCGGACCGACCATACGCCGTTCGGGCATGGCCGCCCTTACTCGCGGTCGCAGATTACCCAGCTGCTGCGGCAGACATGGTTCACGCCGACGGCGTGGGGTGAAGCGCTGTTCGTGCCGCCGTTCCAGGGCGGATGGGTGCTGCGTTCAGCGATGGCCTGGGAGCGGATGAGCGCCGCGGTGTCGTCGCCGTTCGCCGGCGTTCATATCGTGGAAGCATCGAAGCAGGTCTATCGTGCGATCCCCGCGCATCGTGAGCGCACGCGCCTCATTCCGTCGATGCCGCCGGTTCTCGTGCCGACACCGACGCGGCGCGATGATCCATCCGCGGCGGGCTGAAAACGAGCCAAACAAAAGCCGCCTGAGGTTATTCAGGCGGCTTTTGTTGTTACGGCCATGCCGTCAGAGGCATGACACCGGATGATGCGCGGCTTACTCGCCGGCCGATTCCACCGGAGGCTGAGCGGCCCCTTCAGGACGAGGGCCGGGCGGACGACGACGGCGGCGATGACCGAAACGTTCGCCGTTGCCTGGATTGACGTTGCCCTCAGCGCTGGGCCCGTTTGGCTGCGGCTGGGCGCCTCCGGTAATGAAGGACGGAAGGCGGTCAACCTGATCGCCTTCGGCAGGCTGCGCGGAAGGCTGCGGCTGCGAGCGATTGTCGCGATCGCGGAAGTTCTCACGCGGCTGATGCTGTTCACGCGGATAGGGCTGGGATTCGCGCGGCTGGAACTGCGGCTGCTGCTGTTGCGCAGGCACAAAGCCCGGCTCCGCGCCGAAGTTGGAGTAGCTGTCGCTGTCGTCGCCATTGTCGTCGAGCGCGTCGCCATCGGAGCGCGGCATCGGCTGCTGCGGTTGCGGCTGATTCTGGCGAAACTGCTCCTGCGCCGCGGCGATCAGCCGGAAGTAGTGTTCGGCGTGCTGGTAGTAATTCTCGGCGGCAACCGGATCGCCGGACGAGCGCGCATCGCGCGCGAGCTGGACATATTTCTCTGCAACGTGAGAAGCGGTACCGCGAATCTTGATGTCCGGTCCGTTGGACTCGAACACCCGGGTCATCGGGTTCTGGCCGCGCCGGTTGTTGTTACTGTTATTATTATTGTTGTTGTTCCGGCTGCGCATACGCTTGTTGTTATTCGGGCCGTTTCTCATGTGGTGCCTTTTACCGATTCTGGATCGTGGTGATTGATGTGCGGACACGGCGCAGTGCATTCGCGCAGGCGGCGATACCGTAAATATTCAGACCGTGGTTGTCGCATTTCGCGTTCAACAAGGACGCGTTCTCCAAATGCCCGAAGGCAATGAGCCGTCTGGGCCGGATCAGCCTGAGCCAACAGGCGCGATGTTTTGCAGTTGAATGTACAAGCGCAATATCAGGCTTTCGTTCGCTTCGCGGTCTCAAGCAGCGCAGCTCTTTCAGCCTTCGCGCTCGTCATGACCTGCCTTTTAGGAACCTTTCACTCGGCGGGCATCTCTTGCGAGACTTTTTGCTCCACCCGTCAATTATGAGCGGGGGCCGCGACCCTGAACCGATGCTGTGGCCGGAACGTAGTCGCTCCGGGGCAATATTCCAAGAGGTTTTTTCTGTTCCGGGGCCCCTTTAAATCGCCGCTTTTCGCCCCATGACAGCGCGATAAATACCGCCCAGATCGGCCTTGGGCGGGGATGACAGGGTTAATCCCGCCGAGCGCATCAACACACTCACCTGCGTGCTTTGGTCGTGTCCGACCTCGAAGACCAGACCCCCGCCCGGAGCGAGCAGGGCGACCGCCTGAGGCGTGATTGCGCGATAGGCGTCGAGGCCATCCACACCGCCGTCGAGTGCCAGGAGCGGGTCGTGATCGCGGACATCGCGGTCGAGGGTGGCGATGTCCGCGGACCGGATATAGGGCGGATTCGACACGATCAGATCGAACGGACCGCTCAGCGCCGCTGCATAGTCGCATTGGACGAACGAGGCCCGGCCGGCGAGGCCGAGTTTGTCTGCATTCATCTCCGCGATAGCCAGTGCAGCCATGCTGATGTCGGTGCCGATTCCCGTGGCGTCTGGAAGCTCCGAAAGCAGCGCCAGCAGGATCGCGCCGGAGCCGGTGCCGATGTCGGCGATGCGAAGCGCGCGGGTTGCGCGGAGTTCATTCCGGAGAATTTCAAGCGCGGCGGCGACGACAGTTTCGGTGTCGGGACGCGGGACCAGTGTGGCGTCCGACAGGCGGAGATCCAGCCCCCAGAACTCCTTGTGGCCGAGAATGCGCGCGACCGGTTCATGCGCGATTCGGCGCCGCACGAAAGCGGAGATGACCGTCTCTTCGACGGAGGTAATCAGCCGCGAAGCCTGCGTCGCGAGGCCGGTGTGATCGCGGCCGAGCGCCGCGCCGATCAGCAGCCGCGCATCGAGTTCGGGCGATTCGATTCCGCTGGCCTTGAATTTCGCCGCCAGTGCGCGCCGCGCCGCCTCGATGCTCAATCCGGCGAACGGGCCGCCGGCGCTCACGATGCGCTGCCCTGTTCCGCAAGCAGCTTCGCCTGATGCTCGGTGGTCAGCGCATCGACCAGTTCACCCAGGGCGTCGCCTGCGATCACCTGCGGCAATTTGTAGAGCGTGAGGTTGATGCGGTGATCGGTGACGCGGCCCTGCGGGAAATTGTAGGTCCGGATGCGCTCGGACCGATCGCCCGAACCGACCTGGCCTTTCCTGTCGGCTGAACGTGTGGCGTCGATGCGTTGCCGTTCGGCGTCATAGATGCGCGAGCGCAGAATGTTCATCGCACTGGCACGGTTCTTATGCTGCGAACGGCTGTCCTGCATCATGACCACAATACCGGTCGGGATGTGCGTGATCCGGATCGCGGACTCGGTCTTGTTGACGTGCTGGCCGCCGGCGCCCTGCGCGCGCATGGTCTCGATGCGCAGGTCGGCTTCCTTGATCGCGACGTCGACT
>JAGVII010000468.1 GCA_020056155.1 Afipia sp. | reverse complement strand
GGAAAAGGCTGGATTGCTTCGTCGCTTTGCTCCTCGCAATGACGTTGCGAGGATTGTTCTCGCGAGAAACCCCGGATTAAACCTTATACGCCGTTCTGAACCCGCCCCAGTGCCGGCCCCGGACCCGGATCGGCACGTCGATCTCGCGCATCATGATCGTCTTGCCGTTGCCCATGTCGCGGGCGTAGCTCTGGATCAGGTACGAGCGGATATTGCGGCCCGCGGCCAATCCGGCCGCGTCGTTGAAAATGCGGCGGTTGCGGCAGTTCGCCGTGTTCCAGGCGGTGTCGCCCGCGCGTTGCGGATGCGAGTACATCTTGTTGTGGACCGGCAGGTAGCCGTTGCGGTCGATCGCGGCGCAGAAGGCCGCGCGTGCATCGCGAGCGAGCATGGCTTCCTGGATCTCGGGCAGCGCGCGATCGGCCCAGTCGAGAAAGCGCGTGCGGTACTGCACCGGATCGGAGCCTTCGATCTTCACATAATTTTCGTCGAACAGGTCATCGAGGGCGATATCGCCCCTGGCGACGGCATTCTCGAAGATCTTTGTGATCGCGTCGCCGGCTTCCATCGCCCGCGTCACGAACTCGGTGTTCTCGTCGTGAAGGCTCCAGACCTTATCCTCGATCCTGTCCTTGAGCGCGGCGTCGGGCGAGACGAATTCGGCCTGCGCGCCACCGGCGGTTTGTCCGGTCACGCGGATGCTGCACGCGCCGATATCCTCCAGTGTCGCCTTCAGAGCCTGATGTGAAGGAATGGAGCCGGCGCCCGCGCCGCCGATCAGGAGGCCATCGGCGGAAATCTCGAATACCTCGGCCTTGATCGTGGAGGGCTGGCCGCCGATCTCGATCTGAAGGCGGCAGGGCATGCGCTCGGCCTTGCGTTCCTCGTTCTCGTTCTGGCGCAGCAGGACCGCGCAGCGCGTTTTCAGCTTCTCGGCGAACATCGTCACGGCCTTGCCGGCCTGCGCGACGTTTTCGCCGTGGGTTTCGGCTTCCCTGGCGGCGTTGTCGATCTCGGCGCTGCTGGTGCCGACCGAGGCGATGAACTGCGAAGCGGATGCTGCGTTCTGCGTGATTTCGCCGGTGGTTTCGTTCTGTTCGGCCACCGCGCCGTTGACATGCGCGAACACCGGCTTGATGGCGTCGATGGCCGCGGAGATACGGTGCACCGCGTCGAACGATGTTGCTGCGTCCTGCTGCAAAGCATCGATCTTCTGCTTGATCTCTTCGGTGGCGCTCTGGGTCTGGACCGCCAGCGCCTTCACTTCCGATGCGACGACTGCGAATCCGCGGCCGGCGGAACCGGCACGCGCGGCCTCGATGGTGGAATTCAGCGCGAGCAGCGTGGTCTGCTTGGCGATGGTCGCGATCAGGTTGACGACGTTGCCGATGGCGGCGGAGGATTCGCGCAGCCGGTCGACATTGAGGCTGGCTTCGCGCGCCGCGGCGCTGGCCTCATCCGCGAGCTTGCTGGCGTCGCGCACCTGCGCGCCGATGCCGTGGGCCGACTGGGTGAATTTTTCCGCCGCCTGCGAAAACGTTTCCGCCGTCGCCTGCGCATCGCTGGTGCGGTCGGTCAGGGCGTCGGCGCGATGGCGGATGGCGGACAGGGTGGTCGCGGTGGACTGCGCGCCGCTGGCGACCGAGTTCGCCGCGCGCTCGAGCTGGCGGATCATCGCGACCAGCTCAAGTTCCAGCAGTTCGAGAATCTCGCGGGCCGGGTCGTGACCGGCGGCCGCGACAGGCTCAGGCGCCGTCACCGGCGCAAGGGAAATGTCCGGCATGGCCACTTCTGGCAGCCGCTTTCGAAAAAGACCGAACGCCATAGGAGCTCTCTGAAAAATGAATATCAGGCAGGCATTATCGCACCCCGGCATGAACTCATGGTTAACTTTTGCCTGCGCAGGAGGCAGCGGAGCGTATCGCCATACCGGAAATCGGCCATTCTGCCTTTAATTTTGACCGCTGCCGGAATATAACGCCGCCCCGCCGGGTCGTTGCGTTAACGATGTCCGGAATGCACTTCATCGTTCAATTTCATCGCCGAACACCCGAGAGACTTCCGATGGCCGGACATTCCCAATTCAAGAACATCATGCACCGCAAGGGC
This sequence comes from Afipia sp., assembly GCA_020056155.1. Taxonomy (GTDB): domain Bacteria; phylum Pseudomonadota; class Alphaproteobacteria; order Rhizobiales; family Xanthobacteraceae; genus Afipia. The sequence continues at coordinate 392 of JAGVII010000468.1, read as the reverse complement.
AAACAGGACGCCATGCGGTCCAAGATGTTCGGCAAGCTCGCGCGTGAAATCACGGTGGCGGCGAAACTGGGAACCCCGGACCCGGCGATGAACCCCCGCCTGCGGCTGGCGATCACGGCGGCGCGTGCGGAAAATGTGCCCAAGGACAACATCGAGCGCGCCATCAAGAAGGCGCTCGGCAACGAGGGCGAGAACTACGATGAGATCCGTTACGAGGGCTACGGTCCCGGCGGCGTCGCGGTGATCGTCGAGGCGCTGACCGACAATCGCAACCGCGCCGCGTCGGACATCCGGTCCTACTTCACCAAGTCCGGCGGCAATCTCGGCGAAACCGGCTCGGTGTCCTTCATGTTCGACCGTGTCGGCGTGATCGAATACGACGCCAGGGTCGG
>JAGVII010000120.1 GCA_020056155.1 Afipia sp. | reverse complement strand
GGCCATCCGGGGCGGGCAGGAAATTCTGCGCACGGCGTTCCACGATGCGCAGGCCGTGGCGGTGCAGGCCGAGATCCGCGGTGACCTTCGGGTTGAGCAGGCTCACCGTGTAGGCCGCCACCGAATTGCGGAATCCCGGATGAAACGCCTCGGTCACCGCCGCGCCCCCGACCACCTTGCGGCGGTCTACCACCTTCACGCGCAGGCCGCTCATCGCGAGATAGGCCGCGCAGGTCAGGCCGTTATGGCCCGCGCCGATAATGAGAGCATCGTAATCCGACATGCGGGAGTCATAATCGCGCAGGACGTCACGCGCGAGTGATTTCTGTCACGCGCATGTTATTGCCCGCCGTTGGCGGCTATGCTCCACTCCGCCAGTGATCCGAAAGCGAAGCGAACGCCGAATTCGGGACACGAGCGTCCGGTGATCTGCCGGAATCATCCCGGAGCTTTCATGATTTCAGTGCCGTCCGACACCGCGAGCCAGTCCACCGGCGCGAGGAACGCGCTCGTTCTGGTGGTTTACACCGCGGCGATCTTCACAAGTGCCCTCCTGCTGTTCTCGGTCCAGCCGCTGTTCACGAAGATGGTGCTGCCCCGGCTCGGCGGTTCGCCGGCGGTGTGGTCGGTGGCAATGGTGTTCTTCCAGTCCCTGCTGCTCGGCGGCTACGCTTACGCGCACTACCTGATGACGCTGAAGAGCCGGGTTGCTCCCGTGGTCATCCATCTGGCGCTGCTGACGATCGCCCTGCTCACTTTGCCGCTGTCGATTGCAGGCGGATGGGGCGAACCGCCGTCGAGCGGCTACGCGTTCTGGCTCCTCGGTCTGTTTGCGGTTTCAATCGGGCTGCCGTTCTTCGCGCTCGCCGCCAACAATCCCATGCTGCAGGCGTGGTTCGTGCGCACGGGACATCCCGACGGTCCCGACCCGTATTTTCTTTACGCGTCCTCAAACATCGGAAGCTTCCTCGCGCTGCTGTCCTATCCCGTGTTGCTGGAGCCGATGTTCTCGCTGCGGAGCCAGAACCTGATCTGGACCGGCGGTTATGCGCTGCTGATCGTCCTGATCGCGGCGTGCGGCATACTGCTGCTGCGCTCACCGCCGATGACCGTTGAGGCCATCAGCGCGAACGAGGGCGACGCACCGGCGCCGGCATGGATAACGCGGCTGCGCTGGATTTTCCTCGCTGCAGTCCCGTCAGGCCTGCTGATCGCGGTGACCGCGCATATCTCGACCGATGTCGCGGCCGCCCCGCTGTTGTGGGTGTTGCCGCTGTCGTTGTACCTGTTGACATGGGTGCTGGTTTTCCAGTCACGCCCGCTGCTGCCGCATTCGTTCGTGCTCACTTTGCAGCCGCTCGCCATCGCGGGCGTAATGATCCTGCTGGTGATCGGTGGCGAACAGAATTTGCTGCTGACGCTGGGCGGGCATCTGGCTTGTTTCTTTGTCATCGCCATGGCTTGCCACGGTGAACTGGCGCGCACGCGTCCGGCGGCGAACTATCTCACCGGCTTCTATGTGGCGCTGTCTTTCGGCGGTATGGTCGGCGGATTATTCGCGGGCCTGATCGCTCCCTATGCGTTCTCATGGATTGCGGAGTATCCGATCCTGCTGGCTCTGGCGGCGCTGTGCCGCCCGGCCGGAACGCCCACCGCACGCGGCGGGCTGGTATTGTGTCTGGCCGCCGTTGTCGCCGCGGTCATTCTCATCGGGTTTTCTTACCGGGCAGGAACCGTCGCCGAACTCCTTGCAGCCAACCGGGTTTGGATGGTCGTGGGTCTCGCCTCCGTCATGATGGTGCTGGCGGTGCTGTGGAAGATCGACCGCTGGAGTGTGGCCGCGCTCGTGGTGCTTGGATTGATCCTGATTCGTGTCTATCCCTCCGACGACGGACGTGTGGAGACGGTGCGGAGCTTCTTCGGTGTCCACAAGATCGTGGTGACGTCGAACGGCCAGTACCATGTGCTGATGCACGGCACGACGATCCATGGCGCGGAAAAATTCCTGAATGACGACGGGACGCCGGTCACCGGCCGGCCGGAGCCGATCAGCTATTATCACAAGGACGGCGGCATGGGCCGTGCGATTGCTGCGATCCGCGAACGCAAGGGCGGTCCGATCCGAGTCGCGGTGATAGGCCTCGGCACCGGTACGCTGGCCTGCCATTCGCTGCCCGGAGAGAATTGGAAATACTTCGAGATCGACCAGACCATGGTCGATACCGCGCGCGATCCCAGGTATTTCACCTACGTCAGCGCATGCGATCCCAATATGAAGCCGGTTATCGGCGACGCACGGCTCACCTTCGCCAAGGAGCAGGACGGCACTTACGACCTCATCATCGTTGACGCCTATTCATCGGACGCAATTCCGATCCACCTCGCGACGGAAGAGGCGATGGCAATCTACAAGGCCAAGCTCGCGCCTCAGGGCGCGGTGGTGATGCATGTGTCCAACCGTCATCTTGAGCTGGCGAGCGTCGTCGTCGGCATCGCCGAAGAGAACGACCTGATGAGCTGGGTCTTCAACGAGGATTCCGGCCGCGATGTCGATTACATCTTCACAACGAATGTCGTGATCTCCGCGCGCCGGAAAGCCGACGTCGGCAAGATCGCGTCGGACGATAAGTGGGCGCTGACGGAAGCCACCGAAGGGCAGCGTGTCTGGACCGACGACTATTCCAACGTGCTTGGCGCGGTGTGGCGGCGGCTCAAGAAACCTGACGAATGAAGCGGACTTCGGGATTCAGGACACTAGTCCGCGTAGTAATAGTACCCGCCGCGCGGTGACTGATACCTCGGACGCGGTTGGTAACCGTAGCCATATCCGTTCTGATAGCCGTAGCCGTTCTGATAAATGCGGCGCTGCATCGGACCAGCGTCCGCGGGTCCGTAATAAGCCTGGTCCTGCGCATAAGCCTGATCGCGGTAGACCCGGTCCTGAGAGCGCTGGCGTGCGCGGGTGTTGGCGTTGAGGTCCTCGCGATATCCGCTCTGCGGCGCGATCTGGACCGGCTGGCCGATTGCATTCGCATCGCCACGTGCGACGGTCGTGCGGCTCCTCGGATTTCGCGCGAGCGCAACGCGCGACGATCCGGTCAAGGTTACCGTGGTGCTGAGCAAGCCCTCGGTCTTGACGAGGTCCCACAGCTTGAGCGCGTTGGCACGCGACAGCCGCACGCAGCCGTGCGAGGCGGGACTTCCGAGACGGCTCACGGCGTCCGTGCCGTGAATGGCGTGACCCTGCTTGGTGAAGAAGATCGCATTCGGCATCGGTGCTTCATCGAATTCCTTCGAATAGTGATCTTCTTCCATACGGAAGGCTTTGAAGCTGCCGTTCGGCGTTTCGTGCGAGGGATTGCCGCTGGAGACGGGCCACGTGTAGCGTGTCTCGCCGTCGACGGAGACGGTCATCTGCTGCGTGTCCTTGTTGACCAGGATGGATACCGCCGCTTGCGCTGCGCTGCCTGAGAGCAACATCAAGCCGGTCACCGAAACCAAAATCGCACGCATGACATTCGCCTCGTCTCTGTCGTCATCTGGTGGTCCGGTTCAAACATTCGCGTCCCATTTTCGGCAGGCATCCTCGCTTGCGAATGGTAGAATTAAACGGACCACTGGCAATAAAGCATGGAAAGTGGCTTTTTTAACAGTCACTTCGTCTTAAGGTTGACGCGCGCGGCCATACAGTTTCGTGAATGGCGCTTGTTTGGGCGTGTTTTCGCCAAACTTGACGCAACTTTCCCCGAGCCGGGACGTTACAGGAGCGGTCAGAAAATCGGCCGTTTATGGAGATACCCTGCAAATGAAGACTGAGGCTCAGTTCATGTTCACTGCGGCGCATCGCCGCTTCACGTTTATCGCAGCGGCGCTGGCCATTCTGGCGTTGCCGATCGCGGCTCATGCGCAGGGCGTTATCAGAGGCATGGAAGGCGGGGCCAACGAGGGCGCTTACCGCGGCAATCGCGCGGCCGGACCTGTTGGCGGCGTCGTCGGCGGCGCGGTCGGAGCGGGTGTCGGCGGCGTTGTTGGAGGCGTGAACGGCGTGCTCGGGATCGACAATCGCCGCAGCTACCGTCATCGCCATTACCGTCACAAGCGCCATCGCTAACTGCTGGTGGAAAACTCCCAAATGGCGCATCCTGAAACGGATGCGCCATTTTTCATGACGGTGCCGGAGCGCGGGCGGATTGGCCGTCTCGTTCGAATCAATTTGAAATGAGAAACGCTCCAGATGTGTCGCTCTCACGCATTGTATTTTCTCCGAACCTGACGCAACTTCGAGGCCGCTGATTTGCTTCGAGGCAGGGCCGTGATTCGGCCGGGCAGGGAGGTTTCCTCACATGACGATTGCAGCTTCGTTCATATCCGTTTCAGGCCTGGCGCGTACGGCAGTGGCGCTGGCGCTTCTGGCCATGCCTGTGGCGGCGTATGCTCAGCAGAACCCCGTCAACGGCGCCATCAGCGGTGCGGCACAGGGGACGTATCAGGGTAAAGAGGCCGCCGGACCGGTGGGTGGATTGGTCGGCGGTGCGCTCGGCGCCGGCGTCGGCGCGGTCAGCGGGACGCTTAATGTCATAGGCGAGGGAGCCAGTCGCGCGGTGCAGCCGGTGCAGGTACCGCCGCCGCCCGGCAGCGGCGCTAGCGGCTACTATGACAGCAACGGGAACTGGCGTCCGAACTGAACGGCACGTCCGCGATCCGTCCAACGCGCCCCGCCTGCGGGGCGTGTTTCGTTTGCGTCAGGTCTTCAGCCGGTAACCGGTCTTGAAGATCCACCACACCGCAATCATGCACAGCGCGAGAAATCCGAGCGTCATGCCGAGGCTGAGGCCGACGCTGACGTCGGCGATCTCGAAGAAACTCCAGCGGAACCCGCTGACCAGATAGACCACCGGGTTGAACAGCGTCACGGTCTGCCAGAGCGGCGGCAGCATGTGGATCGAGTAGAAGCTGCCGCCCAGAAACGTCAGCGGCGTGATCACCAGCAGCGGAATCACCTGCAGCTTCTCGAAGCCGTCGGCCCAGATGCCGATGATGAACCCGAACAGGCTGAACGTCACCGACGTGAGCACGAGGAAGGTCAGCATCAGAAGTGGATGCGCGATCTTCAGCGGCACGAACAGGCCCGCGGTGGCGAGAATGATGAGGCCGAGGATGATAGACTTGGTCGCTGCCGCGCCGACGTAACCGACCACAGCTTCGAACGACGAGACCGGTGCGGAAAGCAATTCATAGATGGTGCCGGAGAATTTCGGGAAATAGATTCCGAACGATGCATTGGCGATGCTTTGCGTCAGCAGCGACAGCATGATGAGGCCCGGCACGATAAAGGTGCCGTAGCTGATGCCGTCGATCTCGGTAATGCGCGAGCCGATGGCCGCGCCGAACACGACGAAATACAGCGACGTCGAAATCACCGGTGAGACGACGCTTTGCAGCAGCGTTCGGAAGGTGCGCGCCATTTCGAATTTGTAGATGGCGCCGATGGCGTGAAAGTTCATTGCGCTGTTCTCTTCCGGATCATGCCCGATGCACCAGGCTGACGAAAATCTCTTCCAGCGAGCTTTGCGTCGTATTGAGATCGTTGAAGCGGACGCCGGCCTGACTGAGGTCGTTCAGCAGGGTGGTGATGCCGGTGCGTTCGCCCTTGGTGTCGTAGGTGTAAACCAGTTCCTCGCCGTCCGGCGACAGTTCGAGATGATGGGCTGCAAGGGCGGCGGGAATTGCGGCGAGCTTTTCCTGCAGGTGCAGCTTGAGCTGCTTCCTGCCGAGCTTCTGCATCAGCTTCGCTTTTTCC
>JAGVII010000637.1 GCA_020056155.1 Afipia sp. | reverse complement strand
GGTGGTGGTGGAAGGCGCGACCGTTACTCCTTTGCATACGGAGCCACCACCATGATCGCCCTTGGACTTGTCCTCAACACCGTCGGCATCGGCTTGTTCTGCTGGCTGATCTTGACGCTGGCCGTGTACGCTTTGCCGTTTTTTGTCGCCGTCAGCGCCGGGGTGGCGGCATTTCATAGCGGCGCCGGCATCCTCGGTGCGCCGCTCGTCGGCATTGTCGCCGGCGGCGTGACGCTCGCGATTGGACAGACCGCATTCGCGATCGCGCGGTTTCCGATCTTGCGTGCAGCCATAGCGGCCGCCTTCGCCTTCCCAGCCGCGATTGCTGGCTATCATGTGGTCTTCGCGATGTCGCAACTCGGGATGCCCTCGCTGGCATGGCGTGAGGTCTTCGCGTGCCTCGGCGCGGTCTTTATCGGTGGTACGGCGTGGACACGGTTGGCTGTCCTTGCGGAGCCCCGTCCATTGGAGTCGGGCAGGGTCGTGCCAAGCGCATCTCCGGCGGGTCTTTCTGCCGCTACGCACGACGGATAGTCCCTCTCCACCTGCCTCCTCGATCAGATTCGCGCAGATCGGAGCGTTGAAGGAGGGATCGTCGAACTCGAGCGAACGTAAGCGTTCCTTCGTGCGGAGCCCATAGCGAGCTGCGTCATCTCGGCCCGGCCCATATAGTTGCGATGGTGAGGCCCTTCGGTCGCGGCTATTTGTCGTCTGACAATTCCGCCGTTTCCTGCATGTCGTTTCTTTCTCTACGCCTGGAAATTCCGACTTCTTGCACATTCGAACCGAAATTGGCCAAGTCTTCTCCCCAGGTCGTGGTTCAGCACGCGGACGCACGTGGCCTCTTTGATGGCTTGATCTGGCCGAAGACCGGCTGCGCCTCGATCGTCTGAGCCGCAACGCCGTCGCTCAAGACTTTCTTCCCCTGGGCTACGCCCATTCCTCGCGAGGCAAGAAAGTCTTTACGACGTCGTCCTCCGCTTCGCTCCGGCCCGCAACCGGGTGCGTCGCCGATCGTCCTCGGCCTGTCCATCGCCATCGAGGCCGCGGTGGTCGCGGGCTCGAAACACAACAGGAGAAGTGACATGGCTAACATCGGTTCTTTCAAGAAGGTCGGCAACGATTTAGGTTACGCGCGAGAAGGTGTCCTTTAGCGCGCTGACTGTTGCGAGTTTTGCACGCAGACGTCCGGGTCAAGCGTTCCCGCAGCGAAGCGAGGACAACGCTTGACGCGGCGGCGACACCACAAACTTTTCATTGGGTGCAGGCGAAGTCCTGCACCCCTGCCACGTGGCGAACGGGGGGAGCGCGAGGGGGAACGCCTCGCATCTAAAGAAGACTCGCGCCGAAGGCGCTCCGCTTATCTCTCGTTACGGTGTTGTCATCTGTTAGTTCGATCGATTGGGTAAGCACGTGGAGATGTTGATTCTCTTTGCGCCTCCGGGTGCGTTGCCTCCGGAGGGCGGGATGATTTCGATCGTGCGGGCGACCGACGGCGTTGAAGGGATTCCAGCCGGGTTTCCCATTTTACTCGACGCGCAGATGTCGATCATCGAGCCGGCTTTCAGCTATTTGCTCGAGCTCGCCACGATCCCCGGCCGTTCGCATGCGACGGAGACGCTGCGGACCTACAGCGAGCACCTGCATGACTGGTTCGACAGCTTGGAGCAGAGCGGCCTCGACTGGCGGCTTGCCGACGAAGGAACGATTGCTGGGTACCGCAACAGGATGCTGGCGGCACCGAGCCCCCATACGGGTCGCCCTTATGCCCGTTCAACCGTGAACGATCGTGTCCGGTCAGTGTGCCGCTTCTATTTGTGGGCGCATCGGCGCGGTCTGATCGACACGCTGCCGTTCGATTATGTCGATGTGTCGCTCCGGTCGTCGCGCCAGGGCATGATGGCGCATCTTGACCACCGTCGGCCTATCATAGCGGCGAATGTCCTGACAATTTCGGAAGCGGAGCGGCTGCCGCGCCCGCTGCGCGTCGATCAGCTCCAGGCTCTGTTCCACCATCTCGATCCGCCCTATGGGCTGATCGCAGAATGGGCGCTGGCGACCGGAATGCGCCGCAAGGAGTTGTGCGGCCTGAAGCTTCAACAGGTACCGGAGGTTGCCCATCTCGACATCGAGGAAGATCCGCTGGTCGGCATCCCGCTGACCATCACCAAGGGAGACCGGCCAAGGACCGTCTATCCGCCGTTGCGGCTAATCGACCGAACCCACTGGTACGCCGGAGAGGAGCGCGCCGCGCTCGTGAAGCGATTGCGCGCGGCTCGACCGCGCTATCGGTCGCCGGCGACGCTCTTCCTCAACAGCAAGGGCGATCCCATCACACGCGCAAGGCTCTCGGCGGTCTTCGGCGCTGGATTCAGGGCTGCCGGGCTCGCCGGATCAGGGCATTGGCTGCGACACACCTTTGCGATGGCGATGCTTGTCCGCCTGCAAAAGCAGGCGGCGACAACGCCTGACCTCAACCCGCTCAAGATCGTGCAGGTCCTTCTTGGTCATGCGTCGATCCAGTCGACCGCGATCTATCTGCGCTGTGTTGAGCTTCACGCGGACACACTCGCTGAGAGCCTCGCCTATCTGTATGGCGAACTGGTGCCTCATGGCCGTTCGTAAGCGGACCCCGATCGACCGCCGGTTTGCAACTGAGGCGACGCAGACGGCGGCGGTGGACTCGATAGCGCCGGCTGACACGATCATTTTCGTCGATGCCTGGGGCAACCCCGATCAGCGGTTCGATTCCGGACAGCTCGCCGGCCTGCCTGTCGATCTGCGTGACCTCCTGGTCGAGGCATTCCGCGCGCATTGCGTCGCTCAGCAATCAGCAACACGCCAGACGACATGGAGGGCGCTCCGACGTTTCACCTGTTTCGTCGTTGACGACGGCATGATCGAGACCGCGAGTGATCTCGATACCGCGGCACTTGGCCGCTATGTACTCTGGCTGAAGAAGCAAGGGGCATCGCGAGCGCCACGCGGGGCCCACGCTATCGCCTTCGACCTTCTGCGTCCCTTGCTCTTCTGGTGTCGGCGTAATCGACGCGGGCGCATAGCGCACGACCTGGAGATCCCCTGGAATGCGTTTCCGGGGCGGAGGGCGAGCCAACAGCCTCGGCGACGACTTCCCTCGAATCAGGTCAAGGCGATCCTGCGGGCCTGCTACGAGGAGATCGACGAGGCCTGGGCCCGGTTTCAGTACGGGCAGGAGGTTATCCGACGCCCCGAGCTACCGCCCAAGACCTTGCGCGGCCAGGGGCTCGACCGATGGATATGGCGCATCGGCCGGATCGACGACGGCCTCATGCCCGACACGACTGTCCTCGAGGCGCACGGGATCAAGTCCAGCACGCTGGTCCAGTACTGGGGCGGCGCTCGGACCATGGCGCAGTATTTCCATATCACCACCGACACGCTGGTTCCTTTCTTCTTGGCCATCGCCATCCAGACCGCGGCCAATCCCGAACCGCTGCGCCACATCCGTCGGGATTGCCTTGTGCCGCATCCGCTCGACGAACACCGCGTCATCGTCGACTGGAACAAGCCCAAAACGGGCGCGCGGCTTCAGAAAGCGCAGCGGCGGTCCTTCGATCGCCGTCGGCGGTATGCCGCACCCAACCTGATCGAGATGATGCTGGCGCTGACAGAACCGATCATCGCCACAGCACCGCCAAGCGAGCAAGATCGACTCTTCCTGACGCGCAGCATCCATAAGGAGCATTCGCGCCGATCGCTTCGCAGCCGCACCGGGGTCATCGAACACACCGTTCTGAGGCGTGCCATCCTCAGATTCATCGAGCGCGCCAACCAACGCATCGACGCGTGGAACACGGACCATCCGGACCAACTGCGGGAGCCGATCGCAGACTTTGCGCCGGCGTTATTTCGTGGAAGCGTGGCGACTGAGCACTACCGCGCGTCGGGCGGAGACGTTCTCGTCGCTCAATCGATCCTGAACCATGCCAGCGTCGCAACAACAGAGACCTATCTCAAGAGCGAGGAGACGACCCGCCTCCAGCGCCAGACGATCGCGCACCTGCAAGAGCAGATGATCAACTGGGTGCTCGGCCCCGAGCGCGACACGCCTCCGCCGGCCTTCGGGAAGCTGCGCGCCACCGCCCCTTTCGGGCACGACTGCCTGGCTCCTGTCGCTCCCGGCCGAGACGGCGTCGATCGCCTCTGCCCGCAGTTCGGCGGCTGCCTCGCTTGTCCGGGCCTCGTCGTCCCGATCGATGTCGGGCATCTGGCGCGCATCCTCGCCGCTGTCGATCGGCTCGAAGAGGCTCGTAAACGGCTCGATCCGAAGCGCTGGAGCCTTCTCTATGCCCCGTCGTGGCGCATTCTCACCCAGGACATCCTCCCGGATTTCCCCGCGAACATGCACGAGCCCGCCCGCAAGCTCGCTACCGGCATGCCGCTGCTCCCGGAGTTGGAATGACTATGCCGGCACAATCAGAGCGGCTCCATCGTTTCGATGCCGCGCAACGCGTTTCGTCACGATCGATCTGGACCGATGCGCAATGGCATTTCGACCATACGCGGGCCGATCTGCGTCGTCACCAATTTCGCGTCGATTGGGCATTCGAGCTGCCGGACGGCAGTCGCTTCACCGATCCGCGATGGCATCGGTGGCTGGAGGATGCCCGCACCTTCCTATGGTCGCTTCGCGTCGATCCTCCTGTCGGTCGCCGGCAAGCTCAGGCCAGATCGCTTGTGACAGTGGCCGTCCAGCTGCGCTTCCTGATCCGATGGATGGCGGGCCGGGGCATGCACGGGTTCGACGAGTTGGACACCGATACGGCAAAAGAGTTCATGCGATCCGTCACGGAGCGACGCGGCCATGCAGGCATGCCGCTCCGACCGGGCACCCGTCAGGCATACGCCAATCTATTGATCGGCCTCTTCCAGCAAAGAGCCAGACTGGCCTGCCCACCGAGCGAGCATCCCTTCGCCGATGAGCGCGCTAGCCGGTTCTCCGGCTTCGGCCGCCAGACCATCCAGCGCTTGCCCCACACGCCGGACGACATCGCCGTTGCGCTCATCTCGGCAGCGATCCGGCTGATCGGGCAACCAGCCGCCGACGTCATCGCGCTGCGCGACCGCGTCGTGCCGTTTCGCAAGGACGATCCTGGCCCAACGCCTTTCGCCCACCGCCAGGCCGTCCGTGCGCTCGTCTCCTCGTTCCGCTTTTCCACGATCGAGGGCGAGGAGGTCGCCTGGCACCCTCCGTTGACCCGCACAAGGGAGTTGCGCCTGCTGATCAACCGGATTCAGGAGGCGTGTTTCGTCACCATCTCCTATCTGGTCGGCGCGCGCGTGTCAGAGATTCTCTCGCTTCAAGCGAACTGCGTCGAAGAGCGCCCATCCGCCGATGGCGCCGAATCCTTTAGCTATCTCCGCGGGCGGATCTTCAAGACCGCCGGCACTGACGCCGGAACGCCGCATCTCTGGCCGGCGCCGGCACCCGTCCTGCGCGCCGTCGAGGTCCTGCATCATCTGTCGGAGCCATTTCGCGCTGAGACAGGCCGATCGGAGCTCTGGCTCTCCCTCGCTGGCAGGGGCGTCGTCGACCGCCGCCCGCCGGAGGTCCCGACCGGCTGGTCTCTCATCATCCGGCTGAACCGGAGGTTCGCTCCCTTCATCGATCTGCCTTGTCAGGGTGACGGCACGCCCTGGCACCTGACCACGCATCAGGGGCGCAAGACTTTCGCCCGCTTCGTCGGCAAGCGCGATCGCACCGGCCTGCACGCTCTCCAGCATCACTTCGGGCATGTGACCCGCATCATGACCGACAGCGCCTATGTCGGTACCGATTTTGATCTGAGCGAGCTCGTGGACGCACAGACCCTCGAAGAGACGCGCTTCGCTCTCGAGGAGCTGCTCACCGCCTCGCGCCTCGCCGGCAATGGCGGGCGCCGTTTGTCCTCGCGATCGCGTTTCCGCGGCCGCACGCGCGACGGCGAGCTCGCCGCCTACATCAATTTCCTGATCGAAGACAGCGGCATGCGGCTCGGCGTCTGCGATTGGGGGTATTGCGTCTACCGTGTGGAGACCGCCGCCTGCATGGGCGACAATCGTGGTCCGAACGCGCTCTGGCGCACCCAGAGCACCTGCGCAAGCTGCGCCAACTTCGCCGTCACCGAGCGTCATCGCCCGGTCTGGCAGGCACGCCTCGACCGCAATCTGGCGTTGATCGCCGATCGACGCCTCGACGATCCAAGCCTCGCGCTCGCCAACACGCGCATCGCCGAGTGCCAACGCATTCTGTCCGATCTTTCCGCCGCAGGAGAAGGCCATGCCCAAGAGATCCACCGCAAATCCGGATGATCGGCGCATAAAGGCCACGGCGGAGAAGCTGCGCGCGGCGCTCGATCGATTGACGAATGGATCCTCAGAACAACCCGCCGCTTCGATCCGACGTTTGACCGTCGCTGCGCTCGCGCGCGAGGCGGGCGTCGGCCGCAACGCCATCTACGCCAATCACCGTGACATCCTCGACGCCCTCATCCGAGCCCGCCGACGGCAAAGCGTACCTGATCGGATCACCACCATGGGCGACACACTCGTCGAACAGCGTGGTGTAATCGACAACATGCAGCAGCAGATCCGGCAGATCGTCACTGAGAATGCCGGCCTCCTCCAACGCGCCATCGAGGCGGAACGCCGTGCCGAGAGGGCCGAGCGCCGCAGCGCCCACTTGACCAAGGAGATCGTTGTCCTGCGCGGTCCCGCAGTGCTGCGAACGTCGAGCGAATGACCTCGTGCGTCGCGGGTGCCGTTCTCGTCGCGGCGGATTCACGAGCATTACCTTGGATCCGCTCCGAAGCGGCGGTATCACGGCGCCATCTGCACGAACAATCGAGCCTTCTCCGTTGGATCGGGGTCGCGGGATCAACCCGCCGTACCTTCGATCGCGCTACTGTTGCCGCGGTGATGTCGCCGTCGCGGCGGTAGTGAGGGCCTTTGAGCAATGCTCTCCTGTTGGGTTGCTTAGCCCACGTCCATACCGGCCTTTTTCTGGGGGATCACGCGCCACAATACGCTCGCTGCGCTCGCCGACCTTTACCCGCAATGGCTCGTTCGCGATCTTCTTCCCCTGCCGCCAAGCGGCGGCATTCCTCG
>JAGVII010000834.1 GCA_020056155.1 Afipia sp. | reverse complement strand
CTTCCATTCCATAGATGCACATGTAGGCGCCGCCGATGCCGACGGCATTTTCCGGCGTCCAGGTTCGCGCCGGATTGTATTTCGTCGTGACAAGCCGGTGTCGCGGATCTATCGGCGTCGCCACCGGCGCACCGAGATAGACGTCGCCGAGGCCGAGCACGAGATAGCTGGCATCGAAGACAATCCGCTTGACGTCGTCCTCGCTGTCCAGACCGTTGATGCGCCGGATGAACTCGATGTTCGACGGACACCAGGGCGCGTCGGCACGCACCAGTTCCTGATATTTCTGCATCGCCAGCACGGCCTGAGGATCGTTCCACGACAACGGCAGGTGCACGATGCGGCTGGGAATTTTCATGGCATCGACTGGCGGCAGGCTTCGTTCGATTTCCTGAAGGACATCCAGCAGGCGGCGCCGTGAGAGAACCTTGCTATCGTAGTGGATCTGCAGCGAACGAATTCCAGGCGTGAGATCGATGACGCCCGGAAGCTTCGCTTGGGCGACAGCATCCGCGAGAACGTGGACCCGAAGTCGCAGCGCGATGTCGAGCTCCATCGGGCCGTATTCCACCAGCAGGTTATCGTCGCCTGCCCGGCGATAGACCACCGGGAGCGGGCCGGCGTCGTTACGTCCAACGATGGCTGATCCGAGAGTTGAATTTCCGCTCAACGGCAGCGGCCCGGCAACCGGATCGTCCTGCCGAGTAGCGGCGACGAAGCGGACGGTGTCGCCGGGCCGAAGCTGCCCGATTTTCCAGAGTTCATCGCCCGCCACCACGGCAGGACAAACAAAACCTCCGAGACTTGGCCCGTCCGGTCCAAGAATGATCGGCATGTCACCGGTGAAATCGATTGATCCCACCGCGTAGGCATTGTCGTGGATGTTGGAAGGATGTAGCCCCGCCTCGCCGCCATCTGCGCGCGCCCATATCGGCTTGGGTCCCATCAACCGCACGCCGGTGCGCGCACTGTTGAAATGCACCTCGTATTCCGCGGAGAACAACGTCGCGATGTCATCGTCGCGAAAGAAATCGGGCGCCCCATGCGGCCCGTAGATCACGCCAATCTCCCAGTCGCGGGCCAGCACCGGGCGTTCGGTAGCCATCAAGGCACGCGGAGCGTTCAACCCGCCGTTACTTGCAACATGCAGCACGTCTCCCGCCTTCAACGCGCCGGTGGCGTGGCCGCCGAACATGCCGAGCGTGAACACCGCGCGCGATCCGAAAATCTCCGGCGCATCAAATCCGCCGCGCACGGCAAGATAGCAGCGTTGGCCGGCGCCCTCGATCTTGCCGATCGCAAGCGTCTGACCGGCCCGTATCGCGACCGGTGCGCCATGCTCGACCGCGACGCCGTCAAGTTTCGCCGACATCTGGGCACCGGCAAGACCGATGGTGGCGTCTGCGTTGAAGCGCAATGTCGGCCCGTTGACGGTCAATTCCAGCGCGGCCGTCGTCTCGGGGTTCCCGACGATGGCGTTGGCCAGGCGGAATGATCGCTCGTCCATGGGTCCGCTTGGCGGAACACCGACGTGCCACAGATGCAGCCGGCCCGGCAATTCCTGCAAGCCGGATTGCGCGCCTGGAGCCAGCACATCGATGGTCAGCGGGATATACACGAAGTCGTTCAGAACATTTGTGGCGACACGCCCGCTCCGGAAAACCTCCGAGTTGGCAATCGCGCGCAGATAGCCAAGATTGGTTTCGATTCCAGCGACGGTTGACCTGTCGAGCACGCTGACGAGTTTTTCAATCGCATCCTTGCGCGTGTCCGCCGCCACAATCACCTTCGCCAGCATGGGATCGTAAAACGGCGTGACCTCGACGCCGGTTTCGATCCAGCCATCGACACGCGGATCATCCGGAAAATGAACACGGGTCAGGCGTCCAGCACTGGGACGAAAACCGGCATTGGGATTCTCGGCGTAGACCCGCACCTCGATGGCCGCGCCCTTCGGCACCAGCGGACCCAATCCAGCCAGCACATCTTCACCGGCGGCCTGCCGCACCATCCACTCAACCAGATCGATGCCGAATACCGCCTCGGTTACCGGATGCTCGACCTGAAGCCGGGTGTTGACCTCGAGAAAGTAGAAATTCTCGCGCTCAACGTCGTAAATGAATTCCACCGTGCCGGCAGATTCATAAGCAACGCTCCTGCCCAGCGCTACTGCGGACTCATGAAGCCGCGCGCGCATCCCATCGCTCAGACCCGGCGCCGGCGTTTCCTCGATAACCTTTTGATTGCGCCGCTGCAGCGAGCAATCGCGCTCGCCGAGCGCCACCACGTTGCCCTTGCCGTTACCGAATATCTGCACCTCGATGTGCCGAGCTTCGGCGACAAACCGCTCCAGATAAACCCGCGCATCACCGAAACTCGCCCGCGCCGTGCGTTGCACAGCGGCGAAGCGTTGATGGAGTGCATCGGCATCATGGCAAAGCTGCATGCCGATGCCGCCGCCGCCCGCGGTGCTTTTCAGCATCAACGGGTAACCGACGTTCTCGGCCTCAGCCAGTGCCTCCTCCACGGTCTCGAGCAGCCCTGACCCGGGCAGCAGCGGAACGCGGCTTAACCGCGCGATTTCGCGAGCCTTGTGCTTCAGCCCGAACGCGTCGAGATGCTCAGGGCGCGGCCCGATGAACGCGATGCCATGTTCGGCCAGCTTCTCGGCGAAGCGGCGGTTCTCCGAGAGAAACCCGTAACCCGGATGAACCGCCTGCGCGCCGGTCTCCCGACATGCTGCGACGATCGCATCGACGTTGAGATAACTCTCTGCGGCCGGCGCCTGGCCAACGTGGATCGCTTCATCCGCATCGAGAACAGGCCGGGTAAACCGATCGGCATCGGAATAGACAGCGACCGACGCAACACCCATACGGCGCAATGTTTTGCCGATCCGCCCGGCGATTTCGCCGCGGTTGGCAATGAGGACCTTGCTGAACATGTGATCAGTCCTCTTGCGCTTCGAAAATCATCACCTGAATCGGCGTCGGAAAGAAGCCGTTGCAGGGATTGTTGATTTGCGGGCAATTGGAAATCAGGCACAACACGTCCATTTCCGCGACCATTTCGACGTAGTCGCCAGCCTTTGAGACACCATCGACCACCGTGAAGTTGCCGGATGGATCGATCGGCACATTCATGAAGAAGTTCAGGTTCGGCACGATGTCGCGTTTCGACATGCCGTGTTTCGCCGCCTCGATCAGGAAATTCTCGCGGCAGGCATGCAGGTATTTCGTGCCGTGACCGAAACGGACGGCGTTACTTTCGCAGGAGCAAGCGCCCGCGGACGTATCGTGCAGGCCGCAGGTATCCGCAGTGACGCGCAGCATGACGCGCCCCTCGTTGGACATGATGCGGGTGCCGGTGCTGACATAAGCGGAGCCTTGAGCGCGCAGAGTATCCTGCCCGCTGTAACGCTCCTGATAATCGTCGGCGCGATAGAACAGCGTATCGACCGCCTGCTGTCCGTGACTGTCGATGATGCGCAAGGTCTGCCCTTTACGAACAACGACAGACCAGGGAGCGTTGGCAGGAATTTCGGTGTCGACAACAACGCGACCGGCGACGGTAACAGTATGAATCGACATGCTCACGCCTCCACGCCGGAGTTGAAAAGGAGTGCGTTGTTTTCAAAAGCCCGCACAGCCTCCGCGCTCGCCGAACGACAAAGATCGTCATCTCGGATAGGTCCGGCGCCATAGCGCACGATCTCGACCCGGCCCGGCATGTAAGCCGGCGACGGATCCAGAGGATGCGGACAGTTAGACAAAGCCACCAGCACATCCATCTCGGCGCGCAGATCGATGAAATCGCCTGCCAGCCGCCGGTCATTATCCCACTGGAATCGCCCATCGGCATCAACACTCACCGGCGCGAAGAAGCCGATGCAGGGGTGAACGTCGCGGCGGTCGAGCCCGAGTTTACCGGCCGCGAGAATGAAATTGTCGCGCGTGTTGCGAAAGGTCGTCGCGTGATAACGAGCTTCGTTCGTCGCCGCTGTCGAGCCGCCCGCGAGTGCGTCATGTGCGCCGCCGGTGACATCTTCCACAATGCTGAACAATACACGGCCCATATCGGACAGGATCACCCGGCCCTTGCGCAGGCTGGCTGCCCATTGAACCTTGATGGTGTCCGCGTGGTTCAACCGTTCGCTGGTATCGGCCGCGTTCCACGCCAGCAGACTGACGCTGGATGTGCCTTCGGTGTTCGCAAGCCGCAATGCCTCGCCGCGATGAAGCCGCGTGGTCCAGTACCAGCCGCCGGGAACGATCTCCCGATGGATGATCGCCGAAGCGGCGATGGCCGCACCGTCGCGCGAAGTGGGTGGCGGCAGCGCTCGCGGCACATGCCCTTGTCCCGCCGCCTTCAATTCCTCGTAGCGCTTTCTGTTGGCCGCGACTTCGGCCTGCTGCTCCTTGGTCAGGATCATGGTTTGCCCTTTCTCAAACAGACACGCCGGGCCGTCCCGGCTCATGCTCCCTGTTTGGCTGGGTCGTCCCGGCCAGAGCGGATTGGTGCAAGCTGCCGGACTTCGGCGGTCCGGCGCGGATAGATTTCGAGATCCCGCGAAATAGTGGCGCCGTAGCGCTCGCGCTCCTCGGGCCGGTTGCGGTTGCGCTCGAATGCGATCACACGCGTCGCCAGCCGGAACGCCTCGCTCAGATCATGTGTCACCATGACCACGGTGAGTTCCGTCTCGTTCCAGAGCCGCTTCATCAACACATGAATGTCGGCACGGATACCGGGATCGAGCGCGCCGAACGGCTCGTCGAGTAAAAGAATTCTGGGACCACGCATGATCGCCTGGGCCAGCGCCAGCCGCTGCTGCATGCCGCCCGACAGCGCCGCCGGATACTTGTTTTCCTGCCCGGCCAGCCCGACCTCGGCCAGCAGCGTCATCGCTTCGTCCGTTGCGGCGCGCTTCGCCGTTCCAAACAGATGGCCGGTGATCTTCGCGTGCTGAAATTCCCGTCCGAGCATGACGTTTTCCAGCACCGTCAGATGCGGGAAAACAGAGTAGCGCTGAAACACAACGCCGCGATCAGCATCCGGCTCCGGTGACAGCGGCACGCCGTCAACCAGAATCTGCCCGCGCGTCGGACTCTCCTCGCCGAGCAGCATGCGCAGAAACGTGGTCTTGCCGCATCCCGAGGGGCCGACAAGCGCCAAGAACGCACGCGGCTCCACATCGAGCGTGATCTGCTCGAGCACGATGTGATCGCTGTATTCTTTCCAGACGTTATCGAAGCGGATTGCGCTCATTCCGCCCTCACCGACGCGAACCACGGAAATACCTTGCGCTGAAGCCAGCGCAGTGCGGCATCCATCAGGAAGGCAAGCAGCGTGATCCAGATCACGTAGGGAATAATGATGTCCATGGCGAGATAGCGCCGGACCAGGAAGATGCGATAGCCAAGCCCGGAGTCTGAGGCGATCGCTTCGGCGGCAATCAGAAACAGCCACGCTGGCCCGAGCTGAAGCCGCAACGAGTCGATCAGGCGCGGCAGGATCTGCGGCATCACCACGCGCAGCGCGATCTGCCACGTCGATGCGCCGAGCGTTTGCGCCTTGATCAGTTGCTCGCGCGGCAGTTCTTGCACTTTCATCGCGAGATCGCGGATGATGCAAGGCAATGTTCCGATCACGATCAGCGCGATCTTGGAGTTTTCGCCGAGTCCCATCACGATGAACAAAATCGGAAGCAGCGCCAATGGCGGCACCATCGATGCCACCGAAACAAACGGGCCGAGCAACGCATTCGCCCCCGGCAGCAATCCGATCACAATTCCAAGAACAAGCGCGGCCGCGGTCGAAATTGACAGGGCGGAGACCAGCCGGCCAAGACTCGCGACCGTATCGGAGAGCATGAGATACGCGCCGGTGCGAGTATCGGCCTGAAATGCCATCTGCTTCACCGCCTGCGTCATACTCGACAACGCAGGCAACAATTTGTCATTTGGATTTTCCGCGAGTCGCGCATTCGAGCCAAGGAAGTATGCGACCGCCAGCAAAACGAACGGCAGCGCGGCCAGATAGAACCGCATCTGCCGGCCAGGCCGGATGTTGACGAGTCGCATGGCCGCGCTCCTGCTCGAAAGCGTCCAGATCAGAGCTTGCCCTTGGCCGCGGCGTCCATGTAGGTCGCGTCAAAGCGCAACTTCACGTTGGCTTTGTCGCCAAGCACCGACTTGTCGCCAAGCTCGATGCCGACGGCGTCAGCGGATTTCGCACCCTTGCCGAGCAGTTCTTTCTCGAAAAGGAACTTGCGGACGCGATCCATCGTCGTGCCGACCGTCTTGCCTTTGGTAAAGGCTTCCGCATCAGCAGGCTTGTCGAAGAGCTTTGTCGACGCAAGCTGGCTGTCGAAGCCGGCGAGATCGGTGCCGGATGCCTTGGCCATGGCTTCCTTCACCGCCATGCCCTCGACCCCTGCCGCGTTCATCTTGGCGATGGTCTCATACCAGATGCCGACCAGCGCCTTGGCGAAGTTCGGATTTTCCTTCACCACTGCAGTGTTGGCGACCATCAGATCCATGATCTCACCGGGAATCTGCGAAGAGTCGAAGACTTTCTTCGCGTCCTTTGAGCCGAGAACTTCCGACACGATCGGATTCCACGTCACCACCGCAGTGACTTCCGGCGTCTTGTAGGCGGCCGCCATATCAGCGTCCGACGTGTTGACGACCTTGATATCCTTCTCGACGAGCTTCTTGGTTTCAAGCGCGCGCACGAGCAGATAGTGCGAAACCGAGAACTCGACGAGATTAACCTTCTGGCCCTTGATGGCTGCGAGATCGGATTTCCCCTTCAGAATGACAGCGTCATTGCCGTTGGAAAAATCGCCCATGATGACCGCTGTGGTGTCGACACCACCGGCTGCCGGAATCGAAAGCGCATCCATGTTGGTGATGGTCACGGCATCGTAGGCGCCAGCCGTGTATTGATTGATCGATTCGACGTAGTCGTTGAACTGCTTCACTTCGATCGTGATTCCGTATTTATCGGCCCATTTTTTCACGATGCCGGTATCGGCCGCATAACCCCACGGCATCCAGCCCACGTAGATCGACCACGCAACCTTGAAATCCTTCTTTGGCGCAGCATCCACAGCCGAAACAGCGACTGCAGTCAAAGCCGATGCAACAACAACTGATCGGAGAAAGGATGTGAGTTTGTTCATTGCAGATCCCTCTTGTAAAAATTTACAAAAAAGGGAGTGGCGACAGACCATCGCTCCGCCAATCCCTTGGCCAACGAGGTCTCCCGGGCTTTTGTCCCGCCGTGCACCTGTGGGGATGTCTCTCCCACAAGCGGTCGCTCTCGGACCAGCACTCTGCATGTGCAAAGCCGGAACCCTAGCAACCAACTCAATCACGCTGATGCAGAAGGTGTGCCAAGTGAGAATCGATTGAAACACAATGCAATTCTGCAAAAGAGTGCGAAGCATTTTCTACGTACCGGCCCTGCCCACAGGCAGTTTGCCTAAAAACTGCGCACCGCATGCATCTATTTGAAACTGTCCTTTACGGTCCGATCCGCGCACATTCGATCACTCTGCGGCTCAAAAGGACTCTCGAGTGAACTTGATCCGAAGCATACTGATTACATTGGTGCGCGGCCTGCATGGCCGATTTGGCTTCGTGCCGGAAAGCGAGCGGAGAACTTTCTCAAGCGCGCCTTCCAACCCCGCATCAGAAATCTAGAACTGAAACTGTACCAAGTTCGTTACCGCCGTGATCTTAGTCAAACTACAGAGCGGATTAGCGTGGTCGACCCGGTGGACATTGCTTCGCGATAGTCTCCCATTTTTGTCCAGATGAAATCGGCGACAACATGAGATGAGAACGTGCGTGAGATGTCAAAAGCGCCTGGACGAAGGCGTTAGCGGTTGCGACGGCTCGCAGCCGCAGAATTTACCGGATGGCATTCAACGCTGTTTAAATTCTGATTTTTCCTAGGATTTGCGCCGGGTCAAGGCGTAAGCAGTTCTTTGATTGCCAGAGAACCAGCTCCTGGATTTTCCGAATTCGCTCTCCAGAAACCGCCTGACCTCTCGGGTCAGTTTTCTGAGATCGCTTTCAGGGCGGCGAAGCAACCACACATTCAGGGATGCCGTATCATTCGGGAGCACTCGAACAAGCCCCTCGGCTTGCGCAAAAGGCACAGCAAGTAACGCCAGGCCAAGGCCCTCCGCTGCCGCAGCGAAGTGACTTGCGACCGGCAAGATGCGCAGGGCATTTCGTACCTCCGCCGCGGCAAAGAACTGCGTGGCTAATTGCATTTGGCCAGCGCGTTCACTTCGAAATCCGGCGAAATCCTCTGTCAGACCGATAATGTCGTGATCCTTGAGTTGAGCCAGGGATCGCGGCGCAGGATGCACTGCCAGGTATTCCTCCGACGCGAATATGCCGAACGCAACGGTTGCCACCCGCTTTCCGATCAGTTCACTTTCGCCGGGATCACCCATTCTGATGACGAAGTCGAGATCGCTCGTTGCCAGGGGTTGCTGATGCACCGTCGATGTGAGTTCGAGGCGCAAACGACTGTTCAGGCTGCGCAACTGCTTGATGCGAGGCAGGAGCCAGTGCTTTGTCATTCCTTCCGTCGCGGATATCTTGACGACGGACGATCTTTGGCCGACCCGCGAACGCAGCTCCCGATTGAACAAGTCAAAGGCGGACAGAATATCCCCGGCGGAGCGGCGAAGATCTTCGCCTTCCGGCGTGAGCTTTACACCCGACGATGCCCGAAAGAACAGCGGGGCTCCAACGTACCGTTCGAGCTCTTTCAATCGTCGGCTCAGGGTCGGCTGGCTCATTCCGAGTTCGTGGGCGGCGCGATTGACGCTCCCCGTCCGAGCCACGACCAGGAATAGACGGTACAGGTCCCAGTTTGCTTCGGTCACATCTGCATTCCGCGCTGCCCGGGAAAGGATGATTATGGGACGGGCACGCGATACTAGTTTACACGCCTGTCGCGTCCCTGCCAGTACCGTTCACGGAGCTTGCGCTTCAGCACCTTTCCGCTTGGATTTCTCGGCAGATCCGGCAAAAACTCAATCGACTTCGGGACCTTGTAACCCGCCAAACGCTCCCGCGCGTAATGCAGAATACTGGCTGCGTCCGCAACGCCGCCTTGCTTCAATACCACCAGCGCCTTGACGGCTTCACCCCATCGCTCATCTGGCACCCCGATGACCGCGATATCGGCGATATCCGGATGACCGAACAAGGCGCTTTCAATTTCCGCGGGATAGATGTTCTCCCCGCCGGAAACGATCATATCCTTGATGCGATCGTGGATATACAGATATCCGTTTTCATCGAGATATCCCGCATCTCCAGTATGAAGCCATTCTCCCTTGAGCGTCCTGGCGGTGTCGTCGTGACGATTCCAGTACCCTTTCATATTCCTTGTTGTCCGGCAGACGACCTTTCCGACTTCGCGCGAGGGTAATGGCGCTCCCGAAGCATCGATAATTCGCAGTTCGACGCCGTCGATCGGGCGACCGCATGATTTCATCACTTCGCTATCGACGCGAGAATGGTCTTCCGGCATAAGCGCGGTGATCACACCGCTCGTTTCGGTAAGGCCATAGACCTGAACAAACCCCGTTCGCCTGAAAGTATGAAGCGCGTTTTTCAGTAGATCGATTGGAATTGGCGAGGCGCCGTAGATCACACGCCTCAGCGACGACAGATCGATCTGATCGACATTCTTTTCCAAAAGAAGCACCAGTATCATTGCAGGCACAAGAAACGTCGCCGTGATCCGGTCTCGTTGAATTGCTT
>JAGVII010000242.1 GCA_020056155.1 Afipia sp. | reverse complement strand
TGTTCTCCATCTTTATTGTTTCTTTATACGCCGGTCCGGCAATCCGCATCGCTTCCTTATGCGCTGCGGACTATCTGCGTGGAAGCTCCAATCATCTGGAAGTTCCCATGTCCGATCTGCTCATGCTGGCCATCGTCCTTGGCCTTTTCATCCTGACGATGGGTTATGCCGTCGCCTGCGACCGGCTCTAAGAGGCACGCCATGTCATTCGATTATTCGTTGGCCGCGCTGACCACGGCGGGGCTGCTTGTCTATCTCACCTACGCTTTGCTGCGTCCCGAACGCTTCTAGGAATCCGCCATGACAATGATCGGCTGGGCCCAGATCATTATTTTCTGCGTCGTTATCGTCGCGCTGACCCCCGTGATCGGCGGCTATATGACCCGCGTGTTTGCCGGCGAACGCACCTTCCTTTCGCCGATCCTGCGTCCGGTCGAATCGGCGCTGTATCGCATCGGCGGCGTGGACGAAAAGCGCGAGCAGCATTGGCTCGCTTACACGTTCGCGATGCTCCTGTTTCATGTGGGCGGATTCGTGCTGCTGTATGCGCTAATGCGCGTGCAGGGTGCGCTGCCGTTCAATCCCGCGGGCCAGTCCGCAGTCGCGCCCGACCTTGCGTTCAACACCGCCGTCAGCTTCATCACCAACACCAACTGGCAGAACTACGGCGGCGAAAGCACGATGTCCTATCTCGTGCAGATGCTGGGCCTGACGCATCAGAACTTCCTGTCTGCTGCGACCGGCATCGCTCTTGCAGTTGCGCTGATTCGCGGATTCTCGCGCGCCTCGGTGCAGACCATCGGTAATTTCTGGGTCGATCTCACCCGCTGCACGCTCTATGTGCTTCTGCCGATCTGCGTGCTGTTCACGCTGTTTCTGGTGTGGCAGGGCATCCCCCAGACGCTCGGCCCCTATGTCGATGCCACAACGCTGGAAGGCGCGAAACAAACCATCGCGATTGGCCCGGTTGCTTCGCAGGTGGCGATCAAGATGCTGGGTACGAACGGCGGTGGTTTCTTCAACGTAAATGCTTCGCATCCGTTTGAGAACCCGACCGCGCTGTCGAACTTCGTGCAGATGCTTTCGATTTTCGTTCTTGGCGCGGGCTTGACGAACGTGTTCGGCCGGATGGTCGGCAATCAGCGGCAGGGGTGGGCGATCCTGGCGGCCATGGGTGTGCTGTTCATCGCCGGCGTCACGGTCTGCTACTGGGCTGAAGCCAACGGCACGTCGGCGCTGCAAGCGCTTGGCCTGTCCGGCGGCAACATGGAAGGCAAGGAGGTCCGGTTCGGCATCGTTGCGTCGGCACTGTTCGCCGTCATCACCACCGCCGCGTCCTGCGGCGCGGTCAACGCCATGCACGACTCGTTCACCGCGCTCGGCGGCATGATCCCGCTGATCAACATGGAGCTTGGCGAGATTGTCGTCGGCGGCGTCGGTGCAGGCCTTTACGGCATGCTGTTGTTCGTCATCATCACCGTGTTCGTCGCCGGCCTTATGGTTGGCCGGACGCCAGAATATGCCGGCAAGAAGATCGAGGCGCGTGAGGTCAAAATGGCGATGCTTGCCATCCTGATCCTGCCCCTGATGATGCTGGGCTGGACCTCGATTGCGGTGGTTTATGAGCCCGCGGTTGCGTCCATGGGGAATGCCGGTCCGCATGGCTTCAGCGAAGTTCTGTATGCGTTCACCTCGCAGGCCGCGAACAATGGTTCCGCATTCGGCGGGCTCACAGGCAACACCCCGTTCTACAATCTGGCCGGTGCAATCGCGATGTTCGTCGGCCGTTTCTGGATGATCGTGCCCGCGATGGCGATCGCGGGGTCACTCGCCGCGAAGAGAACCGTGGCGGCATCCAGCGGGACGTTCCCCACCACTGGCGGACTGTTCATCGGCTTGCTGGTCGGTGTGATCCTGATCGTCGGCGGACTCACTTTCTTCCCGGCACTGGCGCTGGGGCCCATCGCCGAGCATCTCTCGATGCTGGCCGGCGGCTCATTCTAGGCTATCTCCTTCGGAGTAACGATTATGGAATCCGTTAAATTGCGCAAGCGCGTACCGGCGACGACGCTGCTCGATCCGTCCGTCGTCCTGCCCGCTGCCGGTCAGGCGTTCGTCAAGCTCAATCCGCGCACGCTCGCCAGGAATCCGGTAATGTTCGTGCTTGAGGTCGTCACGTTGCTGACGACGGCGCTGCTGATCCGGGACATTGTCATCGGCGCCCCGCATATCGCGTTTGAACTGCAAATCACCATCTGGCTTTGGTTCACCGTGCTGTTTGCCAACTTCGCCGAGGCCGTGGCGGAAGGGCGCGGCAAGGCGCAGGCCGATACGCTGCGGCAGACCCGCACGGAAACCCGCGCCAAACGGCTTCTGTCGGATGACAACAATGAACTTTATGAGGGCGTGTCCGCGGACCAGCTTGAAGCCGGAGATATCGTTGTCTGCGAGGCGGGCGATATCATTCCGGGCGACGGCGAGGTGATCGACGGCATTGCATCGGTCAACGA
>JAGVII010000721.1 GCA_020056155.1 Afipia sp. | reverse complement strand
TGGCTTTCGCGATGAAGGGGTCGGCGGCGGCCTGCCAGGCGGCAAGATCGAAGTTGGCGCCGTCCCAGACCTCCTTCGCGTTGGCGCGCATGGTGGTGACGAATTCCGGATCGTCGAGGATCGCGGAAAGTTCGATCCATGCATCGCACTGTTCGGGCGTCGGATCGTCCGGCAGTTCGGGCGTGCTGGCCTCGATCATCTGGCGCATCCATTCGGGATCGATGCGGACGTCGCGGGATACCTGGCTGTAGAAGCGTTCGATGACGTTGCGGCGTTCGGCGCGGGACAGGTTGGTCATGGTCCAGAATCTCCGTAAGTCTGCTTCGGTGAGTTCGGGGGAACGCAGCGCGGCGCGCAGTGCGGACGCCACGCGGCGCTGCGAGGCGATCTCCGCTTCGAGTGCGCGGAGCCGCAATTTCAGCGCGTCGGTCAGCGACAGTTCGTGCGACAGCACTTCGCGGATCGCGTCGAGGCCGACGTCGCGCAGGCAGCGAATGAGATCGAGCCGGACAAGCTCTTCGTCAGTGAAGACCCGGTAGCCGCTCTCGGTGCGTCCCGCGGGCGGCAGCAATCCCTTGTCGGAATAGAAGCGCATCCGCCGGACCGAAACGCCGCTCAGGCGCGCGGCCTCTCCAATGGTGTAGGTTCGATGTGTCATGGAAGCGTTGTGGGGCTTCCACCGGGTGGAGAGTCAAGACCGTTCGCCGGAACGAATTCCGGTCAAGGCGCTCGATAATGCCGCAGGGTGCGCGCTAGCCGTCCAGCACGATGGCGTGGATGTTGCGGCCGTAATCCGGTTCCTTGCGGTGGGTCGTACGGCGGTAGCTGAAAAACCGCTCGTCCGCATAGGTGTCGACGCCGACATCGTCGATCATCAGGATGCCGGCGCGCTCCAGCCGTGACCGGATATAGCCGGCGAGATCGAACATCGCGTGGTCCGCGCGCATGGACGGCACGAAGAAACGTGCGTTGCCGGGCGTGCCTTCCGAAAAACGCGCGACGAATTCCGCGCCGACCTCGTAGCTTTGCTGGCGGATCAGCGGGCCGATCGCGGCGATGATGGAGCCGCGCGACGCGCCGAGGCCTTCCATCGCGGCGATGGTGTTTTCGAGCACGCCGCCGATCGCGCCCTTCCAGCCGGAATGCGCCGCGCCGATCACGCGCGCTTGCGGATCGACAAACAGGATCGGTCCGCAGTCGGCCGCGGTGACGCCGAGCGCGAGCCCCGGCGCTTTCGTGACCATCGCATCGGCGCGCGGCCGCGTCTCCGTGTTCCACGGCTCGGTGACGACCGCAACATCGGGCGAATGAAACTGGAACACGGTGAGGAATTGCGCGGTCGCGACGCCGAGGTGTTCCGCCATGCGCCGGCGGTTCTCGGTGACATGCGCCGGATCGTCATGCGAGCCGATGCCGCCGTTGAGACTCTCATAGATGCCGTTCGAGACGCCGCCCTCGCGTGAGAAGAATGCGTGGCGCAGGCCCGGCACAGCCGACAGGAGCGACGACGAGAACGTCATGATTTCGCAACCTGATCGGACAGGGCCGCCAGCGCGTCGATCCCCGGATGCGAAATGCCGAGCACCTTGAACAGCGACCCCATGCCTTCGGGGCTTGGGCCGGTGAGCCGCGCGAGGCCGGCGGCGGTGAGTTTCTGGCTCTCCTCGGTGGCGTTCTTCATCAGCGCCTGCGCGCGAGTCTCGATACCGAGGTTTTTGAGGAACATGCCTTGCTCCACCGGGCCATGGGCGCGGGCGCCGACGTCTTCGGCCGCGCGGGCGAGCGCCTGGAAATCCACGTGCGCGGTGAGATCGGCGAGGCCGGCATTGCGCAGCGGGTTGGTGTAGTTGTGCCGCGCCACCGCCTGGAAGGTGTCGCCGGCGTCGCTGCGCAGATGGCCGTAGTCGATGATCAGCGCCGCGCCGCCCTGATCGCGGACCCGGCGCGCCAGCGTGATGATCTCGTTGTCCGGACGCCATTCGAAGATCGCACCGACCGGTGCGGCGCGCACCAGCGGCGGCAGCAGCACCTCGAAACGCGGCATCGGATTCTCGGCCGTGCCGTAGGCGAGTATGCCGTCATCGATGCCGATGGTGCGCTCATGCCACCCGGTTTCCTTCCTGACCGCCTGATGGATCGGCAGCGCATCGAAGAATTCGTTGGCGAGGATGATCGCTGGCCCTTCCGGGACGTCCTCGATCCTGTCGTACCATTCCACATAGGCCGCGTCGGCGAGCTTGTCCCGCTGCTTGTCGCGCAGCGTCGGGCTCGCCTCGACCAGATGCACGCTGATGGCATCATGGAAGGCGGGCAGGATCCGCACCGCGCGCAGCGCGTCGGCCATCATGGTGCCGCGGCCCGGTCCGAGCTCGATGAACTTCACCTGTTCCGGCATGCCCATCGCGTTCCACACCGACGCCGCCCACAGGCCGATCAGTTCGCCGAACATCTGGCTGACTTCGGGGGCGGTGATGAAGTCGCCGTCGCGTCCAAGCGGGTCGCGCTTGAGGTAGTAGCCGTACTCCGGGTGCGTCAGGCAAATCTGCATGTAGCGCGACACCGGCATCGGCCCGCTCGCGGCGATCTGCTTCCGGATCAGGGTTTCAAGCGGGGAATAATCGGACACGGCAATCTTTCGGTGCAATGGGAATCGTCAGCCTAATACGATCTTACGTTATTACGCCTTGCCTGGCTTTGCATCCGCCGTTCGCGGTCCCCGCCGCCACGCGGCTGCGATGAAGGCAAGGCCGGCAATGATCATCGGAACCGAGAGGATCATCCCCATGGTCAATCCGCCCCAGAGGAATCCCAGTTGCGGATCGGGTTCGCGGAAAAATTCGCTGATGATGCGGGCCACGCCATAAAGCGCGGCGAACGCGCCGATAATCAGGCCGGGACGCCTGAGCGCGCCGCCGCGGATCAGCAGCGCCAGCACGATAAACAGCACCACGCCTTCGAGGGCCGCTTCATAAAGCTGGCTTGGGTGACGCGGCAGCGGCCCGCCGTTGGGGAATACCATCCGCCACGGAACGCTCGAGTCCGCCGTGCGGCCCCACAACTCGCTGTTGATGAAGTTCGCCAGCCGTCCGAGCAGCAGGCCGATCGGGCCGACCGCGCAGGTGACGTCGCCGAGCGACAGCACCGGGATCTTGCGCTTCCAGCCGAACAGCAGCACCGCGATCACGCAGCCCATGAACCCGCCGTGGAACGACATTCCGCCGGTCCACAGTTTGAAGATCTCCGTGGGATGCTGCGCGAAGAAACCGAGATTGTAGAACAGCACGTAGCCGACGCGGCCGCCGAGGATGATGCCGAGCGTCACCCACAGGATGAAATCGTCGAAATCCACCACCGTGAACGGCGGCTTGCCGCCCCACAGCCGCTCGCTGCGGATGATCTTGCGGGCATAGAGCCAGCCCAGCACGATGCCGCCGATATAGGCCAGCGCGTACCAGCGGATCGCGATCGGCCCGATGGCGATGGCTACGGGATCGAAAACGGGGAACGCGATGGTCAGCATCATGGGTGGGGTTATTTCCGGCGGGTGCGCATGCCTGTTCGAAAGTCTTGGCGCGTCGTGCGCGAAACTGGCACCGGTTTGCGACAGGAATATGCGTTTAACAAATCACGTGTTTCTTACATCTTGCGTCCCGGCAATACCATCACCATTGTCTGGGCACGTTAACTGCGGTAATCGGCCCCTCGGAGTTTCATGATGACCCAGACCAGCAGCCGTTTTTTCGATGAGATTGCGCGCCTGATGAATGATGCCGCGGGCGCCGCCTCAGGCGTGAAGCGCGAGGTGGAAACCGTCGTGCGCAGCCAGGCCGAGCGCATCCTGCGCGACCTCGATCTCGTCAAGCGCGAGGAATTCGAAGCGGTGAAGGATATGGCGCGTCTGGCGCGCGAGGAGAACGAGGCGCTGAAGACGCGCATCGCCGCGCTGGAGAAGAAGCTCGGTCCCGTCGCGGAGACGTGAGGCG
>JAGVII010000340.1 GCA_020056155.1 Afipia sp. | reverse complement strand
CGGTCATCTCGGTCGCGGCGTTGCCGATGTCGATCTGGCCGCAGGCGATGTCATAGGCGCGGCCGTCGAGCGCGGTGGCGCGGGTGAGACCGCTGATCGCGTGCTTGGTCGCGGTGTAGGGCGAGGAGAACGGCCGCGGCGCGTAGGCCGAGATCGAGCCGTTGTTGATGATGCGACCGCCGCGCGGCGTCTGGTCCTTCATGATGCGGAATGCGTGCTGCGTGCACAGGAACGGCGCGGTGAGGTTGGTCGCCACCGTGGTCTGCCATTGTTGCAGGCTGAGATCTTCCAGCGGCACCGGCGGCGTGCCGACGCCGGCATTGTTGAACAGAACGTCGAGGCGTCCGAAAACGTCCATGGTCTTGGCGAACAGGGCAGCGATCGACGCCGGATCGGTCATGTCGCTCGACACCACGAGGCTCTTGCCGAGATCCTTGCCGGCGGTCGCGGTTTCTTCGAGAGCCTCCTTGCGGCGTCCGGCCAGCACCACCGAAAAGCCCGCCTTCATCAGCGCCAGCGAGGAGGCGCGTCCAATTCCAGAACCGGCGCCGGTGACGATCGCGACTTTAAGTTCAGACATGTGTTTCTCCCTTTTGTTTTCTTGTTGGGTGTTGATCTTTCAGTCGTCATTGCGAGGAGCACTTGCGACGAAGCAATCCAGTTCCTGGTTTCTCTGAGATTCTCTGGATTGCTTCGCTTCGCTCGCAATGACGGAACATCCATGACGTTATTTGGCAGTGCCATAAGGCGGGCGCGGGATGCTCTGGTGCGCGGCGCGCAGCGCAGCCGACCAGCGCGAGCGCAGATCGTGGAAATACGGCTCGCCCGCCTCGATGCGATAGTTCAGTTCGGCGTCCAGCGCGTCGGGACGCACCAGCAGAATATCGATCGGCATGCCGACGCCGAGATTGGAGCGCATGGTCGAATCCATCGACACGAGACCGACCTTGAGCGCGTCATACAGATCGACGTCGTAGGAGATCGCGCGGTCAAGTACCGGCTTGCCGTATTTGTGCTCGCCGATCTGCAGGTAGGGCGTGTCGGTGGTGCACTCGATGAAGTTTCCGGCTGTGTAGACCATGAACAGCCGCATCCGCGCGCCCTTGATCTGGCCGCCGAACAGAAACGACACGTCGAAGGAAATATCCTCGGCGCGCAACGCGCTCCCTTCGAGCTTGTGAACCTCGCGGATCGCCCGGCCGATGCGCTGCGCCGCCTGAAACATCGTCGGCGCGTTCATCAGCGTTTCGACTTCGCCGGTCTCGGGATTCTCGACGCCCTCGTTCAGGGTGGAGATCACCGACTGGCTGATGGCGAGATTGCCCGCGGTGGCGATCGCCATGATCCGCTCGCCGGGATTGCTGAAGACATGCAGCTTGCGAAAGGTCGAGATGTTGTCGAGACCCGCATTGGTGCGGGTGTCGGCCATCATCATCAAACCGTCACGTACGAGGATTCCGCAGCAATAGGTCATCAGTTCAACTCTCCAGACCGCGCACTTCTACGCGCCGGAGGGGGGCGGGGCAACGGGGAGCGGCTTTCTTCTCTCTTCACCTCTCCCCGTCGGGGAGAGGTCGGCATGCGAAGCATGGCGGGTGAGAGGGATCGGATTTCATTTCAGACATTCAGCGCCCCTCACCCCACCCCTCCCCCCAGCGGGGAGAGGGCGCGCATTGTGCCTCCTCAGCTCTGGCTCTGCCGTCCGGCCTGATCGACCCTGACGGCAACTTCCAGCGTCTCGGTGCCGCCGCCGTAGCGCGTGCCGCGTGCAGGCGCGGCGCTCAGATAGTCGAGACCGACCGCGATGCGGACATGGCCCTCGGTCGTGCAGATCGCATTGGCGGCGTCGAACCCGACCCAGCCGAGCTTTTCGACGTAGGCTTCGGCCCACGCGTGCCCGGCATCCTGCGCGACCATGCCGTCGGAGCGCAGCAGATGTCCCGAGACGTAGCGGGCGGGAACGCCCGCGCTGCGCGCGCAGGCGATGAAGATATGCGCATAATCCTGACACACGCCGCGCTTGAGCGCGAAGGCTTCCGTCGCCGATGTTCCCGCATTGGTCGGATCGGTGTCGAACGTCATGTGATCGTTGATCTGAAGCATCAGCGCATGAAGAAAGCCGAGCGTGTCGCCGGCGGCCTCGGTGTACAGGTCATGAGCGAACTTCGCCATTGCCGTGTTGACTTCGGTCAGCGGCGTGGCGCGCAGGAACAGGCTCGGCGGAAACCGCTCGTCGGTGCCGCGCAGCACGCCGCCGGTGTCGTGGGTCTCGATCAGGCCCTCGACATGAATGGTGAGGTCCGACAGCGCGCCGTGGGTCAGCACGTGGGTGACGTTGCCGAACGCATCCTGATGCACGTCGAGGCGCGTATCGGTGGAGACGTCGATCTGCCAGTCGGCGACATATTGCCCGTCATGGCTGCCCGGCGTCATGCGCAGAATCTGGATCACGCCGGTCGCCGGCGGCTCGTAGCGGTATGTGGTGGTGTGGGCGATTTTCAGGCGCATGGCGAAAGTCGTGCATTCGAGGGGAGCGTCAACGACACCCTGTCGTCATTGCGAGCGAAGCGAGCAATCCAGTCATGGGTTAGTAAGGGCTGGATTGCTTCGTCGCAAGTGCTCCTCGCAATGGGGGAAGGAAGCCTGCGTTGCGGTTTCCTCAGATCAGATACTGTTTCGAAATGGTATCGCCCAGCCGGGCATTGTCCGCAATGAATTCCTGGATGAATTCATGCAGGCCGCGCTGGAACAGGTCGTCCATGTGCGCATGTTCCAGCCGGTTGCGGACGCCGCGCGCATGGCGCTGCGCCGCGCCCTGCCGTCCGTAGGCGACGCCGATCTGGTCGAGATTGCGCACGAGATTGCCGTAGCAACTCGCCAGCGAGCGCGGCAGCGATTCATTGAGGATCAGAAGATCGGCGATCAGCCAGGGCTTCAGCGTTTCGCGATAGACCCAGTGATAGGCGGTGAGCGCCGACACCGAACGCAGGATCGAGGTCCACTGATAGTAATCGAGCGGGCCGCCGACATGCTCTTCCTCGGGCAGCAGGACGTGATACTTCACGTCGAGAATGCGCGCGGTGTTGTCGGCGCGTTCCAGATGCAGGCCGAGCCGCGAGAACCAGTAGGCGTCGTTGCGCAGCATGGTCCGGTAGGCG
>JAGVII010000172.1 GCA_020056155.1 Afipia sp. | reverse complement strand
TCTGCGTCGTCGGCAGCGACTTTGGCAAACAGCGTCATCGACGATCTGAATTTCATGTCGTCGGGCGAACCCAGAATCGCATGAATGTCCCGGCCATCGGCCGCGTTCACCAGCTGCGTGCATTCGCGCAGGCGCGGCCCGAGCACCGGATGGCCGAGATACGCCACCGCCTCCGCGCGGGAGCGAAGCGCGTATCTTTGCGCCATTGCGCTGTGGCCGAGGCCTTCGATCTGCGGAAAGATGAACCACATCCAGTGGCTTTGTTTGCGGCCCGCGCGCAGTTCCGACACCACGCGCGGATAGACCGGCGCCTGCGCCGCGACAAACCGCTGGAGATCGTGGATGTCGTTCATCGCGGCCCAGGAGCGCATCGCTGCTCAAGACAAGGGCGCGCGGAACATCCGCGCGCCCGATTATCGTTAGCATACGCCGTGATTTACGTTACGACGCCGTAATAATCGCTGAGACCCTTGGTCCGGGTCGCGCTTGCCCAGTCCCAGTCGCTGTCATTTGCGTAGTGCGGCGCATCCTTCAGCTTCTCGATCGGCACCATGGTCTGATAGCCGCCGAGTTCGACATTGTATTTCAGCGACGCCCAGGGCAGCGGATAGTGATCGTCGCCAATGCCGAGGAAACCGCCGAAGCTGAGAACGGCATAGGACACCTTGCCGGTGGTCTTCTGAATCATCACGCGCTCGATCGAGCCGATCTTTTCGCCGTCGGCGCCGTAGACCGCGGTTCCCTCGACCTTGTCACTGCCGATGAGGGACGACGTTTCGTTCGATTGCTGGGCCATTGCATTCCTCCATGTTTGAACATGGGGACACAACGGCGCAGCGCGGACCGTGTTCCTTGTCACATGATGATGGTTCCGGAACCGGTGCGCGGCCGTATCAAGCCGGCGAGCGTTCCGTGAGGTAGGCCTGATAGGCTTTCTTCATACCGTCCTCGAGCGACGTCGTCGCCCGCCATCCGAAATTCGCGAGCTTGCCGACATCGAGCAGCTTGCGCGGCGTTCCGTCCGGCTTCGAGGTGTCGAACGCGATCTCGCCGGAATAGCCGACGGTCTTCGCGACCACGCGGGCGAAATCGGCGATGGAAATATCCTCGCCGGTTCCGACATTAATCAGGCCACCTTCGGAATAGGTCTTCATCAGATGGACCGAGGCGTCGGCCATGTCGTCGACATAGAGAAACTCGCGCCGCGGCGTGCCGGTGCCCCACACCACGACCTCGCGCGCGCCGCTTTCCTTCGCTTCGTGAAAGCGGCGGATCAGCGCCGCGACCACGTGGCTGTATTCGGGATGATAGTTGTCGCCGGGGCCATAGAGATTGGTCGGCATGACGCTGATGAAATCGCTGCCGTACTGGGCGCGGTACGCCTCCGCCATCTTGACGCCGGCGATCTTGGCGATCGCATAGGGCTCGTTGGTCGGCTCGAGCGTGTCGGTCAGC
Source organism: Afipia sp. (assembly GCA_020056155.1). Taxonomy (GTDB): domain Bacteria; phylum Pseudomonadota; class Alphaproteobacteria; order Rhizobiales; family Xanthobacteraceae; genus Afipia. The sequence continues at coordinate 3,809 of JAGVII010000172.1, read as the reverse complement.
AGCGAATCCTCGCGCAGCGGCTGCGGCGCCAGCTTCGGATAGATGCACGAGGAGCCGAGAAACAGCAGCTTCTCGACGCCATGCACATGCGCCGCATGGATCACATTGGTCGCGATCAGGAGATTTTCGTAGATGAACTCGGCGCGCAGGGTGTTGTTGGCGACGATCCCGCCGACCTTCGCGGCCGCATGAAATACAACCTGTGGGCGCATGGCCGCAAACCACCTGTTCACGGCGGCTTGATCCAGCAGATCAAGTTCACCCCGCGAAACAGTCAGGATGTCGGCGTTCTCGCGGGCGAGCCGGCGCGCAATGGCGCTGCCCACCATCCCCCGGTGGCCGGCGACGAACACGCGCTTGCCTTTCAGTTCAAACGGTAACGAAGCCATTTGCGATCATACGCTCAGTCTGGAAGGATCATATCGCGGCGGGCGGTCTGTTCGCACCTGCCAGGCAGGTTGTTCGCACCCCCCATGCGACAAACCGACATATTCTGGTTATGGCATGCCACGCAAGCAAAAGCGAACACGCGGCAATTTTCGATCCGTGATTAAGCATTCCCCGTAAGGTTTCAACAGCGGGCTTGCGGCTTGCGAAGCGTTGGACCACAATCCGCCACACGAACGGCCCGGACGGTACAGGATCCCCAAAATCCTGAGCGTCCAGTCACAAGAAACAGGCCGATCACAGAAGAGAATTCAGGGAGATAAAAATGCGTAAATTGATGATGGCCGTGGCGGTCGCGCTTCCCATGCTGGGCGGAGCGGCGATGGCGCAGGACACTTTGAAGATTGCCTATATCGATCCGCTGTCCGGCGGCGGCGCCAGCGTCGGCGAAATCGGACTCAAGACGTTCCAGTATCTGGCCGACGAAGTGAACGCCAAGGGCGGCATCGGCGGCAAGAAGGTCGAAATCGTCCCGTTCGACAACAAGGTCAATCCGCAGGAAAGCCTGATCCAGGCCCAGAAGGCGATCGACTCGGGCATCCGTTATCTCACGCAGGGCAACGGCTCGGCGGTGGCGGGCGCGCTGATCGACTTCGTCAACAAGTACAACGAACGAAACCCCGGCAAGGAAGTGCTGTTCTTCAACTACGCCGCGGTCGATCCGAGTTTCACCAACGACAAGTGCAGCTACTGGCACTTCCGCTGGGATGCAAACTCCGACATCAAGATGGCTGCGCTGACCAACTACATGAAGACCCAGCCGCAGGTGAAGAAGATCTATCTCATCAACCAGGACTACTCGTTCGGTGAATCAGTCCGCACCGCGGCGATCGCGATGCTGAAGGAAAAGCGTCCCGACATCCAGATCGTCGGCGACGAAAAGCACCCGCTGCTGAAGGTCCAGGACTTCTCGCCCTACATCGCAAAAATCAAGGCCTCTGGAGCCGACAGCGTCATCACCGGCAACTGGGGTCAGGACTTCGCGCTGTTGCTGAAGGCGGCGGCGGACTCTGGCCTGAAGGTGAACTGGTTTACCTACTATGCGGGCGGCACCGGTGGTCCGACCGCGATCAAGCAGGCCAACCTCAACGACCAGGTGTTCCAGATCGCGGAAGGCTATCCAAACATCAAGCACGACTCCTCGATGGCGTTCGAAAAGGCGCTGCGCGCGAAGTACGGCTTCAGCCTGTTCTATCCGCGCGCCGTCAACCAGATGCGGATGTTCGCCCTCGCCGCCGAGAAGGCAAAGTCGGTTGACCCCGTGAAGGTTGCCGCAGCCCTCGAAGGCATGAAGTATGACGTCTTCAATGGCGGCGAAGGCATCATGCGCAAGGACGATCACCAGTTCTTCCAGCCGATGTACATCGCGCAGTTCGGTGAATTGAAGAACAATGAGCCGTTCGACGAGGAAAAGACCGGCTGGGGCTGGAAGGGTGCGGCCAAGATCGAAACCGACCAGACCATGCTGCCCACCACCTGCAAGATGACCCGTCCATAAGAGGTCACTACAGGCTGGTTTTTCACCAACTGACGTGTTCGCCCCGGCTCCGGCCGGGGTGAACGGACCTTCACGTATCCGGGGGGAGTGCTGGGGTCGTGCTAGAACTTATTGTTATTTCCACACTGAACGGTATCCAGTACGGGATGCTGCTGTTCCTGATGGCGAGCGGTCTCACCGTCATCTTCAGCATGCTCGGCGTGCTGAACTTCGCGCATGCGAGCTTCTATATGCTCGGCGCGTTCTTCGGTTTTCAGATCAGCCGCTGGTTCGGGTTCTGGCCGGCGCTGCTGATCGCTCCCATTCTGGCGGGACTGATCGGCGCTGCCGTCGAGCGCTACGGCCTGCGCCGGGTCCACAAGAACGGCCATGTCGCCGAACTGCTGTTCACCTTCGGCCTCGCCTTCGCCATCGAAGAGGTCGTGCAGATCATCTGGGGCAAAAGCCCGGTTGATTTTCGCGTGCCCGAGGCCTTGAACTTTCCCGCGTTCACGATTTTCTCGACCAACTACCCTGCCTACAAGCTGTTCATGCTGCTGGTCTCGGTCGCCATCTTCGCCGGTCTTCTGATCGTGCTGAAGAAAACGCGTATCGGCATGATCGTACAGGCGGCGCTCACCCATCCGCATATGGTCGGTCATCTCGGCCATAACGTCGGACGCATCTTCATGCTGGTGTTCGGCGTCGGCACCGCGCTCGCCGCGGTGGCGGGCGTCATTGCCGGGCCCGCGCTGGTGACCCAGTCGAGCATGGCGGCGCTGCTTGGGCCGATCCTGTTCGTGGTGGTCGTGGTCGGCGGTCTCGGCTCGCTGCCGGGCGCGTTCATTGCGTCATTGCTGATCGGGCTTGTGCAGACGTTTGCGGTGGCCATGAACGGATCGCTGTCCGAAGTCTTCGGTCCGCTGAGCCCCGAATATGCCAGCACCTGGCTCTCGGACATCTGGAACGTCACCGTCGCGCAGATCGCGCCGATCATGCCCTACGTACTGCTGGTGCTGATCCTGGCGTTCCGCCCGATGGGCCTTTTGGGGACGCGTGAAACATGAGCGATATCACTTCACGCGCCGCGCCGCCGCCGCCGACCGCCGCCGACAATCTCAAGTTCTATGGGCTGTGGGCCGCGGTCGCGATCTTCCTGCTGGTGCTGCCGAAGGTCTTCGGCTCAGGCGGCGCCCTGACAACGTTCAGCCTGATCGGCATCTCGATCATCTTTGCGCTGTCCTACAACATCCTGCTCGGCCAGACCGGCATGCTGTCGTTCGGCCACGCGGTCTACTACGGCCTCGGCGGCTTCCTCGTCATTCACGCCATCAACATCCTCGGCGCCAACAAGTGGGCGATCCCGCTGCCGCTGGTGCCCCTGATCGGCGGGCTGACCGGCCTCGCCTTCGCGATCCTGCTCGGATGGGTGTCGACGCAACGCTCAGGCACCGCCTTCGCCATGATCTCGCTCGGCGTCGCCGAACTGGTCGCCTCTTCGGCGCTGATCCTGCGGACGTTCTTCGGCGGCGAAGCCGGCATTTCCGCCAACCGCACCAAGCTCCTGAGCTTCTTCGGCTGGAACTTCGGCCCGCAGATCCAGATCTACTATCTGGTCGCGGCGTGGACGCTGATCTGCATGATCGCGATGTACGCCCTCACCCGCACCCCGCTGGGACGGATGTGCAACGCGGTGCGCGACAATCCGGAGCGTGTGCAGTTCGTCGGCTACGATCCGCATGTGGTCCGCTACATCGCGTTCTGCTTCGCGGGTTTCTTTGCCGGGATCGCGGGCGCGCTCGCCGCCATCAACTTCGAGATCGCGAACTCGGCCTATCTCGGCGCGGTGCAATCCGGAACGGTGCTGTTCGCGGCCTATATCGGC
>JAGVII010000604.1 GCA_020056155.1 Afipia sp. | reverse complement strand
CTCGGCGGCATGGGCATCTCGTTTTCGTCCTCGCTGTTCGGCCTTGCCGGCTCGCTGATCCTCGGCTTTCTCGATCTGCAATCGAGCCAGGCGCAGAACCGCTTCTACACCGACCTCGAAGACTGGCTGGCGGAAACCGTGCGGGAATATGCCGGCGACGGCGGCGGTGCCACCGGCGATCTCAATCCCGCGCTCGACAGGCTTCGGCTGGCTGTCGAGGAAATGGGATCGAACCGGACCGCCACCACCGCGATGGCCAATCTCGCCGAGGCGATTCAGGGCCTGGTGCATCACATGCGCAGCGAGCAGCAGCTGATCCGCGAATGGGCGGATGGCCAGGGCGAGCAGAACAAGGAAATCAAGCAGCTTCTGGAGCGCCTCGCGCGTCAGCCCGAGACCAATTGAGCCGGAGATAGCAGCCTATGGCGCTTTCGCGTTCACGCCGCAACGACAGTGGATTCAACTACTGGCCGGGCTTCGTCGATGCGCTGTCGACGCTGGTTCTCGCCATCGTATTCCTGCTGTCGGTGTTTCTGGTCGCACAGTTCTTCCTGTCGCAGGAGGTCACCGGCAAGGACAAGGCGCTCGAACGGCTGAACGCGCAGATCGCGCAGCTGAACGATCTGCTGTCGCTGGAAAAACTCAGCAAGCTGAACCTCGACGAGCAGCTTTCGCAGATGCGCGCCGGACTTGCCTCCGCCGAGGCCGAGCGCGATCGCGTCAGGGGTCTTTATGACGGACTCGCGGGCGCCGGCGCCAATGCCGCGGGCCGCGCCGCCGAACTCGGCAAGGCGCTGGATTCGGAAAAGCAGGTGTCGGCCCGCGCGCTGGCGCAGATCGAAGTGCTGAACCAGCAGATCAGCGCGCTGCGCCGGCAATTGGCGGCCCTCGAGGAAGCGCTCGATGCGTCGGAGAAGCGCGACAAGGAATCCCAGACCAGAATTGCCGATCTCGGCCAGCGGCTGAACGTCGCGCTGGCGCAGCGGGTGCAGGAACTGTCGCGCTACCGCTCCGAATTCTTCGGACGTTTGCGCGCCATCCTCGGCAACCGGCCGGATGTCCGCATCGTCGGCGACCGCTTTGTGTTCCAGTCCGAAGTGTTCTTCGACACCGGACAGGCGCTGCTGCTGCCGGAAGGCCGCACCGAACTCGACAAGCTCGCCTCCGCGCTGATCGACCTCGACAAGCAGATTCCGGCGGAGATCGCCTGGGTGTTGCGCGTCGATGGCCATACCGACGTGCGGCCGATCAACAGCCCGCAGTTCAAGTCGAACTGGGAGCTGTCGTCGGCGCGCGCAATCTCGGTGGTGCAGTATCTGGTTTCGCTCGGGGTACCGGCGCAGCGTCTGGTCGCGGCCGGCTTCGCGGAATTCCAGCCGCTCGATGCCGAGAAGACCGAAGAGGCTTTCAAGCGCAACCGCCGCATCGAACTGAAACTCACCGAGCGATGATCCTCACGCCGCAGATCCTCATGCGATCATGAATGCATCCATCAAGCTACGGCCCTATGCGGCCGGTGACGAGGATGCGGCCATCGACCTGTGGTTTCGGACCTGGAGCCAGGCCTATCCGTCGATCGACTTCGCGCAGCGGCTGGAGGACTGGCGCACGCGCTGGCGCGATGAGCTGGTGCCGGTCGCGCAAATCGTCGTTGCCGAGCGGCACGGCAACATGATCGGCTTCGTCACCATCGATTCATCCGGCTATCTCGACCAGCTCGTGGTCGCGCCGGAAGCATGGGGATCGGACCTCGGCAATGCGCTGATCGCCAGGGCCAAGGCGATGTCGCCGGGCGGCATCACGCTGCTGGTCAACACCGACAACGCCCGCGCAATCCGCTTTTACGAGCGCAACGGCTTCGCCCATACCCATGACGACGTCAATCCGGTGTCGGGACGAAAAGTCTCCGGCATGGCGTGGAAGCCCTGAACCGCGCACCTTCCCTCCCCCTGTGGAAGAGGGAAGAAATATCTACTCTGCCTCAAGCCGCTTCCAGCAGTGCCACCGTGCCCTGCCCGCCGTCGGCGCAGATGCTGACAATGGCGCGGCTTCCCTTCGGCATCGCCGCCAGCGCCTTGACCGCCTGACTGAGGATGCGCGCGCCGGTCGCGCCGAATGGATGGCCAAGCGCGGTCGAACCGCCATTCGGATTCATGCGCTCGCGCGGAAATTTTCCGAACTCGGCATTGACGCCGGCCTTGTCGCGGATGAACTCCGGGCTCTCCAGCGCCTTGATATGCGCAAGCACCTGCGCCGCGAACGCTTCGTGGATTTCCCAGAGATGAATGTCGGCATAGGTCAGCGCATGGCGCGCGAGCAGCCGCGGAATCGCATAGGGCGGCGCCATCAGCAGGCCTTCGGTGCGGAAATCCACCGACGCGATCTCCCAGTCGATCAGTTTGACGCGCGGCGTACTGGCGGGAAGCTTTTCCAGTCCCGTTTTTGAGGCCACCCAGATGCTCGATGCGCCGTCGGTGAGCGGCGACTAATTGCCCGCCGTCAGCGTGCCCTTGCCGCTGGTGCGATCGAACGACGGCGACAGCCGCGCCAGCTTCTCCAGCGAGGTGTCCTTGCGCGGAATCGTGTCGCGTTTCACGCCGTCGAACGGAATCACGAGGCCGTCGAAAAACCCGCGATCCCACGCGGCCACCGCGCGCTGGTGGCTGTCCAGCGCGATCTGGTCCTGCGCCTCGCGCGAGATGTTCCAGACCTTGGCGGTGATTTCGGTGTGCTCGCCCATGCTCATGCCGGTGGTGCGGTTGCTGACCGCCGGAATGTAGAGGCGCACATCGCTGAGCCTCAGGTCGATGGCGTGGCTGAGTTTTTGTCCCAGCGAACGCGCGGTCTGGAACTGGCGCACCCAGTTCGACAGCGACATGCCAAGTCCGAGCTGAACCTGGCTGAGGCTGTCGACACCGCCGACCAGCGCGAGATTCCGCACCTCGCCGTCGATCATGCCGGCGGCTTCAAACACGCCCATCATGCTGGTCTAGCACGCCATGACGGTGGAGGTGGCCGGCACCGTCGCATCGACCCCGGCGTCCATCAGGATTTCGCGGGCGATGTTGCTCCAGGTCAGGTTGGGCACGACGTTG
>JAGVII010000854.1 GCA_020056155.1 Afipia sp. | reverse complement strand
TTCCAACGCGCGGACCTCTGAAATGTCCGCGCGGCGTGTCCAGCAGCAATCCGGCAGCTGGGCGATAACGGGTAACATGCCCGTACCATCGAAAGGATGGACGCCATTCGAAATTCAAGAACCATGGCAGGATCGCCGGACGCTGACGCCGCATTCGCGCACGCTCAGCGTCCCGCAATCTTGCGCATGGTTTTTGTGTTTCAGGCGTCCGTTCTTTCGTGAACCCATGAAAGACGAAGACAATGTTTAAAGCTCATTCGGTCGAGATCGACTGGGGTGGACGTCCACTCAAACTCGAAACCGGCAAGATCGCGCGCCAGGCCGACGGCGCGGTTGTTGCGACTTACGGCGAGACCATCGTGCTCGCCACCGTCGTCGCCGCCAAGTCGCCCCGTGAAGGCGTCGATTTCCTGCCGCTCACCGTGGACTATCAGGAAAAGACCTACGCAGCCGGCCGCATTCCCGGCGGCTACTTCAAGCGCGAAGGCCGCCCGACCGAAAAGGAAACGCTGGTTTCCCGCCTGATCGACCGTCCGATCCGTCCGCTGTTCGTCGATGGCTGGCGCAACGAAACCCAGGTCATCGTGACGGTGCTGTCGCATGACATGGAGAACGATCCGGACATTCTGGCGCTGGTCGCCTCCTCCGCCGCGTTGACGATCTCCGGCGCGCCGTTCCAGGGTCCGATCGGCGCAGCCCGCGTCGGCTTCATCAACGACGAATACGTTCTCAACCCCACGCTCGACGAGATGGCCGACACCAACCTCGATCTCGTGGTTGCCGGCACCGCCGACGCCGTGCTGATGGTGGAATCGGAAGCCAAGGAACTCAACGAAGACATCATGCTCGGTGCCGTGATGTTCGGCCACCGCCACTTCCAGCCGGTGATCCAGGCGATTATCGAACTGGCTGAAAAGGCCGCGAAGGAGCCGCGTGAGGTTTCTTCCGTGGACAACAGCGCGATCGACACCGAAATGCGCAGCGTCGGCGAAGCCGAATTGCGCGCGGCCTACGCCATTCCGGTCAAACAGGATCGCTACGCCGCGGTCGGCGCCGTGAAGAAGAAGGTCATGGACCACTTCTTCCCGGAAGGTCAGGAGCCGAAGTACGACAAACTGCGCATCGCCGGCGTGTTCAAGGAACTGGAAGCGAACGTGGTTCGCAACAACATCCTGGACACCGGCAAGCGCATCGACGGTCGCGATGCGAGCACGGTCCGCCCGATCATCGCCGAAGTCGGCGTGCTGCCCCGCGCCCACGGCTCGGCGCTGTTCACCCGCGGCGAAACCCAGGCGCTGGTGGTCACCACCCTCGGCACCGGCGAAGACGAGCAGTACATCGACTCGCTGTCGGGAACGTATAAAGAGCGCTTCCTGCTCCATTACAACTTCCCTCCCTACTCGGTCGGCGAAACCGGCCGTCTCGGCGGCACCAAGCGTCGCGAAATCGGCCACGGCAAGCTCGCTTGGCGCGCTATCCATCCGGTCCTGCCGGCGCATCACGAGTTTCCGTACACCCTGCGCGTCGTCTCCGAGATCACCGAGTCGAACGGCTCGTCCTCGATGGCGTCGGTCTGCGGCGCCTCGCTGGCGCTGATGGACGCGGGCGTGCCCCTGAAGCGGCCGACCGCGGGTATCGCGATGGGCCTCATTCTTGAGGGCAAGCGCTTCGCGGTTCTGTCGGACATCCTTGGCGACGAGGATCATCTCGGCGACATGGACTTCAAGGTGGCGGGCACCGAATCCGGCATCACCTCGCTGCAGATGGACATCAAGATCGCCGGCATCACCGAAGAGATCATGAAGATCGCGCTCGCCCAGGCGAAGGACGGCCGCATTCATATCCTCGGTGAAATGGCGAAGGCATTGACCAATGCCCGCGCCGAACTCGGCGAACATGCGCCGCGCATCGAAGTGCTGCAGATCCCGACCGACAAGATCCGCGAAGTGATCGGCACCGGCGGCAAGGTGATCCGTGAGATCGTCGAAAAGACCGGCGCGAAGGTCAACATCGAGGACGACGGCACCGTGAAGGTCGCATCCGCCAACGGCGACTCGATCCGCGCGGCGATCAAGTGGATCAAGTCGATCGCATCCGATCCGGAAGTCGGCCAGATCTACGACGGCACCGTGGTCAAGGTGATGGAGTTCGGCGCGTTCGTGAACTTCTTCGGACCCAAGGACGGTCTGGTTCACATCAGCCAGCTCGCGGCCAACCGCGTGCAGAAGACTTCCGACGTCGTCAAGGAAGGCGACAAGGTCAAGGTCAAGCTTCTCGGCCTTGACGATCGCGGCAAGGTTCGCCTGTCGATGAAGGTGGTCGATCAGGAAACCGGTGAAGACCTCGAGGCCAAGCAGAAGGCCGAAGGCGTTTCCGCAGCCGAGTAAGTTCCGGGACAGATTGCGACAAGGGGCGGCTGAGAAGCCGCCCCTTTTTTAATGCGCGAAGACACGCTGATCGTGATTTTCCGGCATCAGTTGCAACTCAATCGCAACAACGCCGCGTCAAGTTGCTGCGCTAAAGCAATCCCATGAAACAACATGGCTCGGGTGGCGTAGTTTAGGAGCGGGATTCGCTTATGCCTGTTGTGATCAACGGATTTCCAGCACCGCGACATTGAACCGAGGAGAAATCTCATGTCATCGATCTCTCGCCGTCACCTCCTGACCGCAGCCGCGGGTGTTGCGGCGATTGCCGCCGCGCCCCGTGTCGTTTTCGCCCAGGCTGCTACCGCTCCTGCGGCAGCCCCGGCGGCGGGCCCGTTCGTTTTGCCGCCGCTGACTTATGCAACGAATGTGTTCGAGCCGCATATCGACGCCAAGACCATGGAAATCCACCACGACAAGCACCATGCCGCTTATGTCGCCAACATGAACGCCATAGCCCAAACCAATCCGCAGCTTGGCACGACGCCGATCGAGGACATTCTTGGCAACATCAACGCGCTGAACGACAACATCAAATTCACCGTGCGCAACAATCTCGGCGGCCATGCCAATCACACCATGTTCTGGCAGATCATGGGCGCGAACGGCGGCAAGCCGGACGGCGAAGTGCTGGCCGCGATCGACAAGGATCTCGGTGGCCTGGAGAAGTTCCAGAATGACTTCAACGCAGCGGGCGGGCGCCAGTTCGGCTCCGGCTGGGTGTTCGTCACCGTCACCAAGGCAGGCAAGCTCGCCATCGAGACCCGTCCCAATCAGGACTCGCCGATCATGGACGGCAAACGGGTGCTGATGGGCAACGACGTGTGGGAGCACGCCTACTATCTCAACTATCAAAATCGCCGCGCCGACTATCTCAAGGCATGGTGGAACACGGTGAACTGGGCGAAGGTTTCCGAACGCTACGCCGCGGCAAAGGCCGGGACGCTCACGATCTGAAATCCCGTAATCACGAAAACAAGAGGGCGGCTTTTCAGCCGCCCTCTTTGCTGGTCACGGCCGGGAAAAGTCCTGATTTTCGATCAAAAAAAATTATCGTAGTGCAAAGAAAATCCGACTGGACCTGATGTTGGAATTCTTCCAAAGTTTCCCCGGATCGGCACGCCAGATTGCGCCGCCCAACCCATCTGCGGCAGCAGCGCGCGCCCCAATCAGCGCTGAATTCCAGCGCCAGATCATTGAACAATCGGAGAAGAAACATGGACGCGAAAACCGATGACAAGGGCGCCGGCAAGTGCCCCGTCGCCCATACACCCCGGCAGAACCGGGACTGGTGGCCGAATCAGCTGGACCTTTCAATTCTCCATCAACATTCCGCCCTTTCCGATCCGCTGGGCGAGGCGTTCGACTACGCCAAGGAATTCGAGAAACTCGACTATCAGGCGCTGAAGAATGACCTGCGCAAGCTGATGACCGACTCGCAGGACTGGTGGCCGGCCGACTTCGGCAATTACGGCCCGCAGTTCATCCGCATGTCCTGGCACGCCGCCGGCACCTATCGTCTGAGCGATGGCCGCGGCGGCGGCGGTCGCGGTCAGCAGCGTTTTGCTCCGCTCAACTCCTGGCCCGACAACGTCAACATCGACAAGTCGCGCCGCCTGCTGTGGCCGATCAAGCAGAAGTACGGCCAGAAGATCTCTTGGGCCGATTTGCTGATTCTCACCGGCAACGTCGCATTGGAGACCATGGGTTTCCGCACCTTCGGTTTCGCGGCCGGCCGCGAGGATGTCTGGGAACCGGATCAGGACGTGAACTGGGGCTCCGAAACCGAGTGGCTGACCCACCGGCCCCTTGAGAAATTCGACAACCCGCTCGGCGCCACCGAGATGGGCCTGATCTACGTCAATCCCGAAGGCCCGGGCGCCAACGGCGATCCGGTTTCCGCCGCCAGGTTCATCCGTGAGACTTTCAAGCGCATGGCGATGAACGACGAGGAAACCGTCGCGCTGATCGGCGGCGGTCACACCTTCGGAAAAACGCACGGCGCCGCGCCCGAGTCCCATAAGGGACCGAATCCCGAAGCTGCCGGTTTGGAGGAGCAGGGTCTGGGCTGGACGAGCAACTACGGCACCGGGTTTGGTGCGGACGCTGTCGGCAGCGGCATCGAAGTCACCTGGACGCAAACACCTGCGCAGTGGAGCAACCACTTCTTCGAGAACCTGTTCAAGTACGAATGGGTGCAGACCCGCAGCCCCGGCGGTGCGATCCAGTGGGAGGCCAAGGACGCCGAGGAAGTTATCCCCGACGCGCACGATCCGTCGAAGAAGCACAAGCCGACCATGCTAACCACCGATCTGTCGCTGCGTATGGACCCGGTCTACGAGAAAATCTCGCGACGTTTTCTGGAGAATCCACAGGCCTTCGCCGAGGCCTTCGCACGCGCATGGTTCAAGCTGACCCATCGCGACATGGGTCCGCACGCGCGCTACCTGGGCCCGGAAGTGCCCAAGGAAGAATTGATCTGGCAGGATCCGATCCCCGAGGTCGATCACACCTTGATCGACGACTCCGATATTGCCGCGCTCAAGGCAAAACTGCTGGCCTCGGGCCTGACCGTATCTGAACTGGTCAGCACGGCATGGGCTTCAGCCTCCACCTTCCGTGGCGGCGACAAGCGTGGCGGCGCCAACGGCGCGCGCATCCGTCTCGCGCCACAGAAGGATTGGGAGGTCAACCAGCCGGCTCAACTTGCCAAGGTCTTGCAGACGCTCGACGGAATCCGGAAGGAGTTCAACGCTTCGCAGTCGGGCGACAAGGAAGTATCGCTTGCCGACCTGATCGTTCTTGGCGGCGGTGCGGCAATCGAAAAGGCCGCGAAGGACGCCGGCGTCAATGTGACCGTCCCCTTCTCTCCGGGACGGGCGGACGCCTCGCAGAAGCAAACCGATGTGGAATCCTTTGCCGTGATGGAACCGGTCGCAGATGGCTTCCGCAACTATCTCAAGGGCAAGTATGCCGTGCCGGCCGAGGTGCTTCTGGTGGATCGGGCGCAGTTGCTGACGTTGACCGCACCCGAAATGACGGTCCTTGTCGGCGGCCTGCGCGTCCTTGGTGCCAATGCCGGAAACTCCAGGCATGGCGTTTTCACTGAACAGCCTGAGGTGCTGACCAACGACTTCTTCGTCAACCTGCTCGACATGAGGACCAAGTGGAAGGCGGTCGAGGGCGACGAGGTCTACGAAGGACGCGACCGCAAGAGCGGCGATCTGAAGTGGACCGGCACCCGCGCCGATCTGGTTTTCGGTTCGCACTCGCAGCTTCGCGCCTATGCCGAAGTGTACGCAACCTCGGACTCGAAGGAGAAGTTCGTCAGGGACTTCGTAAAGGCGTGGGTCAAGGTGATGAACGCCGACCGCTTCGATCTCACGGAGCAGCCAGTGCTGCAGGCCGCGGAATGATCCATTCCGTTTGACGACAAGACGAACAAAGCCCTCGCGATCGCATCGCGGGGGCTTTTTCATTAAATCGTCAAATCGTTGCCGGAAGACAATCTCGCTACGAACTGGCTATACATAGCAAAAAACAGGGAGGACAGAGAATGATGAAACTCTATTGGTCGCCGCGCTCGCGCTCCTTCTCGGGCCTCTGGCTGATGGAGGAGACCGGGCAGCCGTACGAACGCGTGCTGACGGACATTTCTACCGGCGCGCAGAAGACGCCCGAATTTCTCGCGGTCAATCCGATGGGAAAAGTGCCCGCGCTGAAGGATGGCGATGTGTCCATCGCGGAAGCCTCCGCGATCTGCGCCTATGTCGCCGAGCGTTATCCCGATGCGAAGCTGGCGCCGCCCATCGGCGATCCACGCCGCGGAAAATATCTGCAATGGCTGTTCTTCGGGCCCAGTTGCATCGAACCCGCACTGATCCAGATATTCACCAAGCTCGAGGTACCGGCCTCAACCGCAGCCTGGGGCAGCGCGACGCAGGTGTTCGACGTCCTCGACGCCGCGCTTGAAAAGGGCCCGTTCCTGCTGGGTGACACCTTCTCCGCAGCCGACATCATGGTCGGCTCCGGACTGAATTTCGCGATCAGACTGTTCAAGATGGTGCCGACGCGGCC
>JAGVII010000770.1 GCA_020056155.1 Afipia sp. | reverse complement strand
CGAGGAATGCCGCCGCTTGGCGGCAGGGGAAGAAGATCGCGAACGAGCCATTGCGGGTAAAGGTCGGCGAGCGCAGCGAGCGTATTGTGGCGCGTGATCTGCCAGCAAAAGGCCGCTATGGTTTAGGCGGAAGCAGCCCCACAGGAGAGCATCGGCTCAAAGGCACTTCACAACTGCGGCAATGACGGCGGCGTCACGGCAGCATTCCGCTCTCCCGGTGCAATTGAGCGCCATTAAGCCTCACCCGTAAGAACGCGAAGAACCGGCCTATGCGCGCTGGCAGCAACAGCGAGAATGCGGCACGCGCAGGACAAAATGACGCCGCCGAGTGAGGTGCGCCGACTCGGTCCAAACAGCCCCGATCTTCTGTGGACAGACGGCCTTGTCGTGACGCCAAGCGCTCGGACCGTCGCAGAACGCCGCATGCTGTGGCCTCCAAGCAACAAAGGAGGCAATCATGTCGAAGCAGAAACGCAAGCATTGGAACAGCGTAGAGAGTCGGCTGCACTTTGCGAAACCGTATGTCGATGGCTTCGAGAACTGGCTTCAAGACCATGGATACACGCCGAGCACCATTGAAGAGAAGGTGAGACTACTCGCAGGCTGGACCGACTGGATGCATGCGGCGGGTTTTGCGCTCGACAATGTTTTGGACGGGCTCACTGCATCCGCGGCTGCCTTCAAAGGGAAGAAGAGCATCCGCGCCTACGCCGGCGCAGGTCGGCTGTTCATCCGCTATCTTCAAGATCGAGAAACCCTTCCCAGATCGGCACCACCGCCATCGCCGACAGAGATCTGGCCGCTCCTTGCGGCATTCCGGCGCTGGATGCGCGACCAGCGTGGTGTGGTCAACTCAACGCTCGATACCTATCAGTCGACCCTGGTCGATCTTCTCGAAGCGCTCGGCGACAATCCAACAGCCTTTACCGCCCATGCAATCCGAGCCTTTGTCCTTGAACGTGCCAAGCCGCACAGCCGCGGGCGCGCTAAATCGATTGCCGCTGCAACACGGGCGTTCCTCCGCTTCCTGGTGGCGACTGGACAAAGCCCGGTAGGACGCGATTATGCCGTCCCCGGCTTCGCCAACTGGCAATTGGCGTCGGTTCCGAGATTCCTTGCCGCAGACGATATCGCCCGCGCCATCGCAGCTTGCGAGGGCGAAGGGCGGTTGCGCGACAAGGCGATCGTTCTGCTGCTTGCCCGTCTCGGGTTACGGGCCAGCGAGGTGGCCGATCTGAAATTGGCCGACGTCGACTGGCGGAATGGGCGCATTACCGTCGCCGGCAAATCCAGACGCGAGGAGTGGCTTCCGCTGACCCAGGAGGTCGGCGATGCGATGATTGCCTACATCGAGCGAGTCAGGCCACCGTTGTCGACGCCCCGTTTGTTCATCACCGAAGCCGCCCCGGTTCGACCGCTGACCCGCATCGCCATCAAATGCATCGTGCGTCGCACGCTGCTCCGAGCCGGGATCAAAAGTGCCCATCAAGGAGCCCATGTGTTGCGCCATTCCGCAGCCACGACGATGCTTCGGCATGGCGTCAGTTTGACAGGCGTCGGCGCCGTCCTGCGTCACCGATCGCCGGCAATGACGATGCACTACGCCAAGGTGGACTTCGCCCTCTTGTCGGAGATCACGCAGCCCTGGATCGGGAGGCTGCCATGCTGAGCGATGACGCGGAACGTTACATCGAGCTTCGCCGGACTCTTGGCTTCAAGCTCCGAAAGCCGTCGCGACACCTTCAATCCTTTGCGCGCTTTGCGACGGAAAAGGGCGAGAGTTATGTCAGCGCCGCCACAGCGCTGGAATGGGCGACGATGGCGCCAACTCGGTGCACCCGGCATCGCCGCCTCGGTGACGTGGTGCGGTTCGCGCGCTTTTTGCGGGCCGAGAATACCGCTCATGAGGTGCCGGTCATTCTCTTTGCCGAACGCGCATCGCGGCCCGTTCCCTATATCTACACGCCGGATGAATTGACTCGGATCCTTGAGGGCGCCGGCCAACTCCGCCGGCAAAAGCCCAACCCCTTACGTCGGCAGCTCTATGTGATGCTGTTCGGATTGATCGCCGCCACGGGGCTGCGCGTATCCGAGGCGCTCGACCTTCGGTTCGACGACGTACTGGCCGACGGTGTCTTGCATATCCGCGACACCAAGTTCGGCAAAAGCCGGCTGGTGCCGTTGCACCCGACCGTGGTGGAGGCTCTCGACCGCTATCTCGACAGGCGCCGCCTTGTCGCGGGATCGGACGATCACCTGTTCCCATCAGCGAAGGGAAAGAGACTCGTCTCCAGCACGGTGAACTATACATTCCGCTGCGTCCTTCGGGTTGCGAATATTGCTCCGGAGCGGACCCGGCGGCCGCGCATTCATGACCTTCGTCATAGCTTCGCGACGCATGTTCTGAAGCAATGCGGCACCGACCGCGATGCGGTCGCCCGGCACTTCGTCGCCCTGGCGACCTATCTGGGCCATGTCGATATCAAACACACCTATTGG
>JAGVII010000117.1 GCA_020056155.1 Afipia sp. | reverse complement strand
GCCTTGGTGTCATCGGACAGGACAGGCTGGAACAGCGGGCTGAAATTCTTGTGCAACTCGCTGGCGACGAAATTCAGCCATTCCTGCAGCTTGTAGCGCTCGGTGGAGCCGGCGGCGGGCGCGAGGTTTGTCTGCGGTGCCGTATCGGCGATCATCTGGACAATGACCGCGCCTTCCGTCAGCAGATCGCCGCTGTCGAGGCCGAGCGCCGGCACCTGGCCCTTCGGATTGATCTGGGTGTAGTCGCTGCCGTCCTCGAGCTTCTTCGCCTTCAGGTCGACCCTGACCAGATCGAACGGGAGTCCGGCCTCTTTCAGGGCGATATGGGGGGACAGCGAGCAGGCGCCGGGCGAATAATACAGTTTCATGGGAGGTATCCTTTTGAGGATTCTGGGCCTTGGGGCATTGGCAAGAGCTATGACCGCCCCCTAAATGCAGTTATGTCAAGATTGATGCAACTGCATTTATTGGGATAGACTGGGCAAGCCAGCAGATTTGGGCAGCCCACGCACGGACGAGACCATGAAACGCAAACCATCCACCGAAGCGACTGAGGTTTGGATCCGACTCATGCGGGTTCAGGGCAAGGTGCTCGGCGCGGTCGAGCAGGATCTCAAGAAGGCCGGGTTTCCGCCGCTCGCCTGGTACGACGCGCTGCTCGAACTGTCGCGCGCGCCAGGCGGCGAACTGCGTCCTGTCGAACTCGAAAAACAGATGTTGTTGCCGCAGTACTCCACGTCGCGGCTGATCGATCGTCTGGTCGAGGAAGGCCTCGCGGCGCGGCGCGAGTGCGCGAAGGACAAGCGCGGCCTGTTCGTGGAGATCACCGATGCCGGTCGCGAGTTGCAGAAGAAAATGTGGAACTCATATTCCGCGGCGATTGAACGGCATATCGGCTCGAAGCTGTCGGATGCTGACGCCGTGAAACTCGCTGGCCTGCTGGACCGTCTCGGTTGCTGTGCGGGCGCGCCGCAGGCTGTGGCCATCTCGAAAGACGCGGTCAAAGAATCCGCCAAAGAAATCACGTCGGCCCGATGATCCTTTCTTTACCTCTCGCGGTTACGGATGCCGTCATCCGTGGCATCCGCCTGCATCGCGCATCGACCCTTCAATCAACACCTTTTCTCTGGATGTCCCATGGCGCGTGATCAGATCGATATGACGCCGCTCGATTCGCGGGACGAACTGGTCGGCTGGCTCGAGGCCGGCGTGAAGCCGAAATCCGATTTCCGCATCGGCACCGAGCACGAAAAGACGCCGTTCACTCTGGAAGGCCACAGGCCCGTGCCATATGAGGGCGCGCGCGGCATCGGCGCGTTGCTTGAAGGCATGAAGCTCCTGCTCGGCTGGGATCCGATCATGGAGAACGGCAACATCATCGGATTGCATGATGTCACCGGCGGCGGCGCGATTTCGCTGGAGCCCGGCGGGCAGTTCGAATTGTCGGGCGCGCCGGTCGAAACCGTGCACCAGACCTCATCCGAACTGATGGCGCATCTGGCGCAGGTGCGCGAAGTCGCAACCCCGCTTGGGATCGGATTTCTCGGTCTCGGCATGACCCCGTCATGGTCGCGCAGCGAAATGCCGGTGATGCCGAAAGGCCGTTACCGGATCATGACCAACTACATGCCGAAGGTGGGTCGATACGGCCTCGACATGATGTACCGGACCTGCACGGTGCAGACAAATCTCGACTTCTGCTCGGAAGCCGACATGGTCAAGAAGTTGCGCGTGTCGGTGGCGCTGCAGCCGGTGGCCACCGCGCTGTTTGCGAACTCGCCGTTCACCGAAGGCAAGCCGAACGGCTTTCTGTCATTCCGCTCCGAGATCTGGCGCGATACCGACAATGCGCGCGCCGGGATGATCCCTTGGGCGTTCGAGGACGGCATGGGTTTCGAACGCTGGGTCGACTACGCACTCGACGTGCCGATGTATTTCGTCAAGCGCGGTGACGACTACATCGACGTTTCAGGGTCGTCGTTCCGCGATTTCTTCGACGGCAAGAACAAGATGATGCCGGGCGAGAAGCCGACATTGTCCGACTGGGCCAATCATCTCTCGACGATTTTCCCCGAGGTGCGCCTGAAACGTTATCTCGAAATGCGCGGCTCCGATGGCGTGCCGTGGCAGCAGCTGCCGTCCTTGCCGGCGTTCTGGGTTGGCTTGCTGTATGACGATGAAAGTCTCGACGCCGCGTGGGAGATCGCCAAGCGCTGGACCGCGGATGAGCGGCAGGCGCTGCGCGATAACGTGCCGCGTCTCGGCTTCAAGGCGAAGATCGGCAACCGCTATCTGTTCGAGGTTGCCAAGGATTGCATGGCTTTGGCGCACAAGGGTCTCGCGCGGCGCGTCCGGATCGATCATCTCGGCCGCGACGAGACTCGGTATCTGGAGCCGCTCGATCACATTATGGATGCGGGGCACACCCCTGCCGAACGGCTGCTGGAGAAATTCAATGGCCCATGGGGACAATCTGTCGATCCCGTGTATGGCGAATACGCTTTCTAATTCAGAGCGTTACCGCCATCACGCGATTGTTGTTCCGCATTTATCTGCCGTTCATCTTCCGTACATCCGCGCGGCGATTGAATGGGCTGCATCCGTCCTGTTCATCACGCCCGTCCTCCGCTGAAAGCGATGGCATGCTTCCAGTCTGCAATTTCAGATCATGCGTGAGCTTTTGCATCGGGTTCGCTGTTGCGCTGGCCTTGACGTGCTTCACTGGCGTCCAGCCGGTTCGCGCGCAGGCCGGTTTCGACCGTCCAGGCAACGATTATCTGCGCATGCTGCTGCCGGCCGGCGATCCCGCCGTATGCGCGCTGCAATGCGAACGCGATCGCCGCTGCCGTGCATGGAGCTTCAACTATCCTGCCGTCAGCGATGACAGCGCGGTGTGCTGGCTCAAGAACGCTGTGCCGCTGCGGGTGCCGAGCAGTTGCTGCGTTTCCGGAGTACGCGGTGCTGGCGTGGTCGAGCCGCGCAACAGCGCGCTCGAATCCGAAACCGACCGGCCCGGCGGCGACTACCGCAATGTCGAGGTGGCGACCGATCCCAAGGGTGCGACCTGCAAGGCGGCCTGCAACGACGATAAGAAGTGCCGGGCATGGACTTATGCGCGGCCCGGCTACATCGGAAAATCAGCACGCTGTTTCCTGAAGGATCACGTCAAGCCGCCGCGCCGCAAACCGGGCTTCATATCCGGTGTGGTGCGGTAATCGCCGCAAAGGGCAAACGATTTCCGCATTTGAACGTTAGGGTCATCGTTCAAGCTGGATCGAACGATCGGGAGCCGCTCCGATGAAGCATACCTGCGTTGCAATCGCCGGATTTTCCATTCTCGCGGTCACGACAGTGGCGGCGGTCGCGCATCATGGCTGGGGAAGTTACGACGCCGGAAAGCCGGTCACGGTCGAAGGATCGATCCTGACCAGCACGTTCGAAAATCCTCACGCGACAATCGCAGTGAAGGCGACTGACAAGATCTGGACCGTGACGCTGGCGCCGACTTCGCGCATGATTGCGCGTGGTGCGCCGGCGGACGTCGTTGCGGTCGGCAAGAAGGTGTCCGCCTATGGCTATCCCTCGACTGTGGAGATGAACGAGATGCGCGCCGAGCGGATTTCGGTGGACGGTAAGACTTACGAGCTCCGCTGATGACGGACGCAGCGCCCGCGATTTTCGCCGCGCTGGAAGCCTCGGGATTTGGTGCTGCGATCCGGCAGTCGCGCTGGCTCTACATGATCGCCAATGTCGGCCACATCGTATCGCTGATGGTCTTCGCAGGTGCCATCGCAGTAATGGACCTGCGCATGGCCGGCGCGCTGTCCGCAACGTCGCCGGGATACGTCCTGAAGGCGGCGCGGCGTGTCGCAATCGCCGGCTTCGCCGGTCTTGCTGTGTCCGGCGCGTTTCTGTTCACGGCGGAAGCCAGCCACGTGATCATGAATCGTGTGTTTCAGATCAAGCTGGGGCTGATCGCGCTCGGCCTGCTCAACGTCGCGCTGTTTGAAATCCTCATTGCACCGAAGGTGAAGAACCTGCCGCCGCTGACGCAGCTGCCGTCAGGCGCGCGTGCCATGGCCGTGGCGTCGCTCGCGATCTGGGTCGTGGTTGCGATCTGCGGGCGGTCGATCGCTTATTTTTGAGCTTTTTTCCAGTCGTACGTAACATCGGGAGGTTTGCTCCCGTAACTCGCAAAGGGCCGCCGGGCCATGCACGGCCCCTTCACACAACCGGGAGGAATATCCAAAAATGCGACAAGTTTCCGAAGGACTTCGCGTCACCTTGTTCGCGGCGGCTTTTGCGGTTGCCGGTCTGGTTCAGGCCGCTCTGGCGTCAACGCCTTATTCTGAGAGCGCGTTCAAATCCGCCCAAGCTGCGGGCGCGCCCATTCTCGTTGAAATCCACGCCAGCTGGTGTTCGACCTGCAGGGCGCAGACGCCGATCATCGACACCCTCGCGGGTCAGCCTAAATTCAAGAACCTCAAGATATTCCGCGTCGATTTCGATAGCCAGAAATCCGACGTGCAAAAATTCGGCGCCAGGATGCAATCGACGCTGATTGTCTACAAGGGCAACTCGGAAGTGGGCCGCTCGGTCGGCGACACCAAGCGAGACTCGATCGCAGCCTTGCTCGACAAGGGCCTTTGATCTGCCGTGACCGTCATCGCACTGGCGTTCGCCGCGGGATTGCTGTCGATCCTGTCGCCATGCGTGTTGCCGCTGCTGCCCATCGTGCTGGGCGCGGCGGTGACACAGCATCGATGGGGTCCGCTCGCACTCGCATCGGGTCTTGCCGTCTCCTTCACCGGCTTGGGGTTGCTGATCGCTGTCGCCGGTTTCTCCCTTGGGCTGGACGCCAGCATATTTCGTATGGTTGCTGCCATCATCATGATTGCGATGGGGCTGGTTCTGCTGATGCCCGCCTGGCAGACCCGTCTGGCCACGGCAGGCGGTCCCGTTTCCGACTGGACCGATCGGAGGTTTGGCGGATTCTCAGGCTCCGGTCTCAGCGGCCAGTTTGCGATGGGGCTGTTGCTGGGCGCCGTCTGGTCGCCGTGCGTCGGCCCGACGCTGGGCGCGGCCTCGCTGCTCGCGTCACAGGGGCGCGATCTTGCTCAGGTCGCGGTCACGATGGCGGTATTCGGTCTCGGAGCTGCCTTGCCGCTGGCTGTTCTGGGGCTTTTGTCCCGCTCAGCCCTCATGAAGATGCGCGGGCGTATGTTGTCCGCAGGGCAGTTCGGCAAGGCGCTGCTGGGCGTGGCGCTGCTCCTGATCGGGATAGGCATCGTCACGGGCGCCGACAAGTGGATCGAGACCACCCTCGTCAACGCTTCGCCGGCCTGGCTGACCGACCTGACGACGCGGTTCTGATTGCGCGCGGCGGATGCGGGTCCGGCGTCAATGCACCGACGTAAACGACCGTGCGATCCGCAAGCCGGACAGCCAGGTCCAGACCGGCTGGCTTTTCATGCCGAGATCCCACGAGCCGACGATGGCATCGACGCGCCCGACGAGATTCTCGACGGGCAGCAATCCGACGCCGCCGTCGGCGACGGGGACGCGGCTGTCGGATGAATTGTCACGGTTGTCGCCCATGACGAACAGATGGCCAGGCGGCACCTTGACCTCGCGGGTGTTGTCGAGGAAGGCGTGCTCTTTCAGCTTGAACAGGACGTGTTCGCGTCCGCCCGGCAGCGTCTCTGTGAAACGGGCCGTGGGCGTCATGCGGCCGCTTTCATCTTCGGCCTGGCCGCGGCCGTCGGGCCGCATTGTCACCGGCTTGCCGTTGATCCACAAGCGGCCTTCGCGCATCTGCACGCGATCACCCGGCAATCCGACCACGCGCTTGACCCAGACCTGCGATGTATCGCCGGGCCAGCGGAACACCACCACGTCGCCGCGATCGGGCAGAGCGCCGAATACGCGTCCCGTCGCGGGCAGCGCCACGTTCACCGGCAGCGATGCCGCGCTGTAGCCGTAAGGATATTTCGACGCCAGCAGCGCATCGCCGATCAGCAGCGTCGGCTCCATCGAACCCGACGGCACGTAGAACGGCTCCGCCAGCGCGCCCTTGGCGGCCATCACGACCAGAAATGCCGCCGCGATCTCGACCAGTGACCGGGTCCATGACCGCGAAGGTTTTCCGAGGTGAGAGGCGGCCGAATTGTCTTGCTGCTCGGACATGATCGTCTCCCGGAAACTGTTATGCTTTCAGATCGCGCGCTAGCCCGTCCCGCCGACGGTGATGCGGTCCATCCGCAGCGTCGGCTGTCCGACGCCGACGGGGACGCCCTGACCCTGCTTGCCGCAGGTGCCGATGCCGTCATCGAGTTGCAGATCGTTGCCGACCATCGAGATGCGATGCAGGTCTGTGGGGCCGTTGCCGATCAGCATGGCGCCTTTCAGCGGCGCGCCGAGCTTGCCGTTTTCGATCTTGTAGGCCTCGGTGCACTGGAACACGTACTTGCCCGACACGATGTCGACCTGACCGCCGCCGAAATTCGCGGCGAAGATGCCGTTTTTCACCGAGGCGAGAATTTCCGCAGGGTCGCGTCCGCCGGCCAGCATGTAGGTGTTGGTCATGCGCGGCATCGGCACGTGGGCATAGCTCTCGCGCCGTCCGTTGCCGGTCGGCTTCATGTTCATCAGCCGCGCGTTCTGCCGGTCCTGCATGTAGCCGACCAGAATGCCGTCCTCGATCAGCACGGTGCGATTGGTCGGCGTGCCTTCGTCATCAATCGAAAGCGAACCGCGCTTCGATGAGATTGTGCCGTCGTCCACCACGGTGACGCCCTTGGCTGCGACCTGCTGACCCATCAGGCCCGAGAACGCCGAAGTCTGCTTGCGGTTGAAATCGCCCTCGAGCCCATGACCGACCGCTTCATGCAGCATCACGCCGGGCCAGCCGGGACCGAGCACCACATCCATTTCGCCCGCAGGCGCCGGCACCGATTCAAGATTGACCAGCGCCTGACGGATCGCGCCGTCGGCAGCCGAGCGCCAGGCCTTGGTTTCAATGAAGCGTGCATAGCCTTCGCGGCCGCCATAACCGGCGCTGCCGCTTTCCTGCCGGTCGCCCGAGCCCGCGACCACGGAAATGTTGACGCGCACCAGCGGGCGGATGTCGCGATAGCTTTCTCCGTCAGGGCGCACGATTTCCACCACCTGCCAGGTCGCGCCGAGCGAGACCGACACCTGCCGCACGCGCGGGTCCTTGTCGCGGACATAGGCGTCGATCTCGGCGAGCAGTTTCACCTTGGTCTCGAAACTCTGGCCGTCGAGCGGATTTTCGTCGCCGTAGAGGCGCGTATTGGTGTGGCTGGGCGCGGCCGCGAATGTTCCGGAATATCCGCCGCGCACCGCATGGACGGCGTCCGCAGCGCGGATCAGGGCGGGCAGCGACACGTCGGACGAATGGGCATAGCCGACGGCGTCGTTCTTCACTGCACGCAGCCCGAACCCCTGCGCGGTGTCATAGGTCGCCTGTTTGAGGCGGCCGTTGTCGAAGCCGAGCCCCTCGGACTGGCGGTATTCAAGAAACAACTCGCCGTCGTCGGCGCCGGCCAGCCCGCGCACGATTTCCTTGCGCACTGCATCGCGGTCGAGCCCCGCGCGATCGAGCAGCGAGGTGGTCACAGGCACGGCGTCGGACGGATGGCTCATGGGAACTCCGGGATAGGCTTCCGAAAATCTGATTGGGGCGGGCTCATCGAAGATAGGTACGACGGAGCGGCAGAACCAGCCTGTCACAATACTTGGAATTCAATCCAGGTTTCAGCGTGGCGGACCCGGTTGCTTCTTCTGTTTGCCGGGAGATGAAATCTCGGGACGCGCGTTCGGAAAGCCATGCTCTTGCGACCATTTGAACAGTTCTTCGAACACGGGGCGCAGCGCCAGGGCAGAGGACGTGATCTCGTATTCGACGCGCGGCGGTACTTCGGGGAAAACCGTGCGCTTGACCAGTCCGTCGGCTTCGAGATCGCGCAGTTGCAGCGTCAGCATGTGCTGGGTGACTCCGGGAATGGCGCGGCGCAATTCGCCGAAGCGGTGTTTGCCCTGACCAAGCAGCCAGAGGATCTCGCCCTTCCACTTTCCGGTCAGCATTCCCAATGCGCGGTGGAATTGGCTTACGGCCTCTTCACCGGAGCAGACTTCGCCAAGATTATCAGCATTGGTCTCAAATTTCATACTACACCAGAAAAAGCATCCTACTTGTTATTTTCATCTTAGTTCTGAATTTTGCCTGGCGAAAGCGATCTATGCTCAGTCCAGGGAAATTGATGATGTCCATGAGCGATGTTCAAGGGTTGCCACGCCGGAAACCAGCCGCTTTATGGGTCCTGAAAGGCCTGCTGGCAGTCGCGTTCCTGTCGGCGGGCGGGACGAAAATCCTTGGCGCGCCGATGATGGTCGAAAGCTTCCAGCAGAACTCGCTGCAAGGATGAAAACGATGCGCATCAATCGCAGACGATGGTTTGCCTTCGCCGGATATGGCCTTGCATTCGCGATGCCGCTCGCTGCAACGCTGGCCGTCACGGCCGCGCCAAAAGACCAGAAGACGTCGCCCCGTTCGCATCGTCTTGTTCTTCAGATCAATTCCGACGATCCGACAACGATGCGGGCCGTGATTTCGACGTCGGTTCACCTGACGAAGTATTACAAGGCTGTCAGCGAAGGATTCACGGTCGAGATCGTTGCATACAATGCCGGACTGCATATGTTCCGCGCCGATACCTCGCCGGTGCAGGACCTGCTGAAAGTTCTGCGGGCCACCAATCCGGACATTCGCTTCGTCATTTGTGAAGCGACAAAGATGGGCATGGAGCGTAACGAAGGCCGGCCGCTGTCTTTTGTTGAAGGCACTACATCTGCGCCGAATGGACCGGCCTACATGATCGGACTGCAGGAAGCCGGATGGTCCTATATTCGCTC
>JAGVII010000495.1 GCA_020056155.1 Afipia sp. | reverse complement strand
CGCAGCACCGGTCCCGCGCTGTTCGTCGGCGGATGGGCCATTCAGCAGCTCTGGCTGTTCTGGGTCGCGCCGATCATCGGCGGTGTCATCGGCGGCGTGGTCTATCG
Source organism: Afipia sp. (assembly GCA_020056155.1). Taxonomy (GTDB): domain Bacteria; phylum Pseudomonadota; class Alphaproteobacteria; order Rhizobiales; family Xanthobacteraceae; genus Afipia. Next base: position 7,715 of record JAGVII010000495.1, on the reverse strand, counting down.
CTGGCTGAGCGATGAGCCGGAAGGAATCGTCGCCGGCAACAAGTAACGGGCACCTATTGTTCGTGCCGTCATTGCGAGCGAAGCGAAGCAATCCACTCTTGATTCAAGCAAGGACTGGATTGCTTCGTCGCACGTGCTCCTCGCAATGACGATGAGGAAATATCAGTGCATCTTGACCTCGGTCACATGGCCCATCTTGCGGCCCGGCCGGGGCGCACCCTTGCCGTAGAGATGCACCGTGGCACCGGGAACGGCCAGCCACTTGCCGTAGTCGAGGATGTCGTCGCCGATCAGGTTGGTCATGGTGACGTCGCCGTGGCGGACCGGATGGGCCAGCGGCCAGCCGGCGATGGCGCGGATGTGCTGTTCGAACTGCGATACGGAGGCCCCGTCGAGCGTCCAGTGGCCGGAGTTATGGACGCGGGGCGCGATTTCGTTGACAAGCAGGCTCGGTCCATCCTTGCCGGGCACCACGAACAGTTCCACCGCCAGCACGCCGACATAGTCCAGCGCAGTCGCGATTTTTTCCGCGATGACGCGAGCTTGCGCGGCGAGCTCGCCGGAAATGCGCGCTGGTGCGTGGGAATACTTCAGGATGTGGTCGCGATGCTCGTTCTCGGTGACGTCGTAGCAGACCACTTCGCCGCTGGTGCTGCGCGCCGCGATCACGGAAATCTCGCGTTCGAACGGCACGAAGGCTTCCAGGATTGCGGATCGTGTTTCGAGATCGGCCCACACCGCTTCGGGATCGTCGCCCTCGCGGACCACGACCTGGCCCTTGCCGTCATAGCCGAAGCGCCGGGTCTTCAACACGGCAGGCAGCCCGATCTGGCCGATCGCTGTCTTCAGTTCCTGCGCGGACGAGACGTCGGCATAATGTGGGGTGTCGATGCCGAGCTTGGTGACGAAGTTCTTTTCCGCGAATCGGTCCTGCACGGTTTCCAGCACCTGCGGGTCCGGCAGCACCGGGCGGCGGGCCGACAGGATCATCGCCGTGGACGAGGGGATATTCTCGAACTCATAGGTGATGACGGCGACGTCCGACGCAAACAGTTCCAGCGCCTCGACATCGGCATATTCCGCGCAGGTCGCGTTCTGCACCACGTCGAAGGCCGGCGAATCCGGATCCGGCGAAAATACCTGTGCCTTGAGGCCAAGACGCGCGGCAGCAAGTGCGAGCATCCTGCCCAACTGCCCGCCGCCAAGAATTCCGATGGTGTCGCCTGGTTTCAGCGTCACCCGACCTGAAGATGTCACTTGGTGTCCCGTATCCGACGTTCGCCCCACTCTGCAGCGCCTTCCGAGCGAACGTCGGATACGAAAGGACGCTAACAAATTATAATTCTAGTGATCCCTTGGATCTGACATTCGTAAAAGCGCCTGCGAAGATGGGATACGAATGTCAGAACCGGATCACTAGGTTACGTCCTCTGGGCGCTCGCCTACGGCCTCGGTCTGCTGCTTGCGCCATGTCGCAAGCCGGGTTGCAAGGCCGGCATCGTTGAGCGCCAGCACGCTTGCGGCGAGCAGGGCGGCATTGATAGCGCCGGACTTTCCAATCGCCAAGGTGCCGACCGGAATTCCGGCTGGCATTTGCACAATGGAGTACAGGGAATCGATGCCCGACAGCGCCTTGGATTCCACTGGAACACCGAACACCGGAAGTTCTGTCAGGGACGCTGCCATGCCCGGCAGATGGGCCGCACCGCCCGCGCCCGCAATGATGACTTTAAGGCCGGCGGCCTTGGCCCCCTTGGCGAAGGCATACAGCCGCTCGGGGGTGCGGTGCGCCGAGACGATGCGCGTCTCGTGTTCAACGCCAAGCGCGGTCAGGGTCACGGCGGCGTGACGCATGGTATCCCAGTCGGACTGGCTTCCCATGATGATGGCAACGGGGGCGGTCATGCGGAATCTTCGAAAAAAGAGCAGAAAAAGAGGGCGGATTATAGGGTTGCGCCCCTGCGTGGCAAGCTAACTCGTGTGGTGGGTCGTACGTCCGCCTTGTGTCTACAGCGCGGTCTTTAGCGGAATTGCGAACCAAAACCACACTAGAATCTATAATTTCGAGTGTCCTTTCGAATCCGAAGGTCGCTACGGCAATGCGGCAAAACGAGGTGAATACGGATTTAGGACACTCGCCGAATCCGTTATCCTTTCATGGTGAATGGCCGTGCCGGTCAAGCGGATTAAAGGCGGAAACGTGAAGAAAGCGCGCGGCAAAGTGGCATCACCGGGTCCGGCGGCAAAGAAGCGGCCCCGGCGCGCCGCGGGCCGAACCAAATCGGCTGGCAAAGCGGCCGCCAGGTCCGGCCCGAAGACCACCCCGGTGAAATCCACCCCCAAACCGGCGGCAGCTTCCCTGGCCAGGGCGAAGCGGCAGGTCGCGTCCCTGAAGGCGGAACTCGCCGCGGCCCAGGCCCGGATCGACGAACTGCAGGCGTGGGCCGACACCGATTTCCTGCTGAATATCTACAACCGCCGCGGCTTCGAGCGGGAACTGGACCGGTCGATCGCCTACATCCGCCGCTACAAGGCCAGCGGCGCGCTGATCGTGCTCGACGTCGATCGCCTCAAGCCGATCAACGACACGTTCGGTCATGCGGCGGGCGATATCGTCCTCAAGGGCGTGGTCGCGGTGCTGATGCGCCATGTCCGCTCGTCCGATGTGGTCGGCCGTCTCGGCGGCGACGAATTCGGCCTCTTGCTGTGGAATTTGACCGAAGCCGATGCACTGGCGAAAGCGGCGGCTCTGGAAGAGGCCATCGACCGCCTGACGTTCGTTTTCAGGGGCCGGTCGGTGGTCGCCGGCGCATCCGCGGGCATCGCGCTGATCGGGGCTGCGGACGATGCCGCGTCGGTGATGGTGGCTGCGGATCGCGCGATGTATGCGCAAAAGACATTGCGGCGGGGCCGTGTGCTTGCGGCGCTCTGACATCATCCTGCGGCGGCGTGCCGCCAATCAGGCGATGATGTCGGGGGTGATCTGGTCTTCGATGAAGGAAATCCGGTCACGCAACTGCAGCTTGCGTTTTTTCAAACGCTGCAATCTGAGCAGGTCCGGCGCGGGCGACTGATGCAGCGCCTCGATGGCGGCGTCCAGATCGCGATGCTCCTGCTGCAATTGCGCCAGTTCAAGCGCAAATTCGTTGTTGTCCTGATCTACCATAACCGTCGTTGACTAAAAATCGTCCGGACTTCAGCTAAGTATCGCTGAACGCAACTGCATGATTGTCATTGCAGAAAATCGTTACCAACTCTAGTGGCCCGATTTTAACATTCGCTTCGCGGACTCGCGGCGGGCAGGTGGCGAATGCCAAATCCACTCCGTCAGCGACGGTAACGCGGGAAAGGTTCCCTCACAATTCGTTTCCCTTGTATGCGAAAATTTTGAAAGGCTGTTCTCTACTCCGCTGTCGACAGACGGCTCCTGTCATGTAGACTTAACCGTCCGGAGCAAATTCAGCAAAAGTGGGATACCGGTTTTGCGCACGAATTTACTCCTACTGAGAAAGAGGAGCGCGTTTTCTTCACGCGAACCGGACGCCACTTCGCTTGAAAACGTGCTTTGTCCGATCTGAGGTCCACTTACACAGGAGACTTCTTATGGCAATTCAGGCGCATCTCGTTGAACTGGAACGTAAACACGAAGTTCTGGAAAACGAATTGCACGATGCTCTCCAGCATCTTTCCACCGACGACCTCCAGATTATCGAACTGAAGCGCCGCAAGCTGGTGCTCAAGGACCAAATCGAGCGCATCAAGCTCGCAACGGTCCACTGAACCCCTCCATCGACGGAATCCTTCCGGCAGTTCAAGGCGATGCTCGTAACGGCAACAGTTGCCGTTGCGAGAACCGGCTACGCCTGGACTCCGGCGGCGCGCGCGACTTCGTCCGCGATGGCGAGGGATGACGTGAGGCCGGGTGACTCAATCCCGAACAGGTTGACCAGTCCCGCAAGGCCATGGTCCTGCGGTCCTTGGATCACGAAATCCTGCCGGGCGATGGCGGGCGGCACGATCTTGGGCCGGATTCCGGAATAACTCGGTGCCAGAGCACCATCCGGCAGCGTCGGCCAGTAGCGCCGGATCGCCGGGTAAAACCGCTCGGCCCGCGCCGGGTCCACGGCGTAGTCGAGGCTATCGACCCATTCCACGTCCGGTCCGAACTTCGCCTGACCACCGAGATCGATGGTCAGATGGACGCCAAGGCCGCCCGGCTCCGGCACCGGATAGATCAGGTGCGAGAACGGCGCGCGCGTGCTGCAACTGAAATAATTTCCCTTGGCGTAATAGCTGGCCGGGATGCGCTCGGACGGCATGCCGTCAATGGCGCGGGCGACGGCGGGCGCGCTGAGCCCCGCCGAATTGACCAGCACACGGCATCGCAGCGTCGTGGGCGCATCGCCGCCGATCTCGACTTCAAAACCTTCCCGAACGGCTTTTGCGCGCAAAAGCGGCGCATGAAATGCGAGCGCTCCGCCGGAGTCTTCGATCTCGCCGCGCAGCGCCAGCATGTAGGCGTGGCTGTCGACGATGCCGGTGGACGGCGACAGCAATGCGCCGGTGCAATGCAGCGCTGGCTCCAGCGCGCGCGCCTCGGCGGCTGACAGCACGCGCATATCGTCCACGCCGTTGGCTTCGGCGTGCGATTTGATCGAAACAAGCTTCTCGTCCTCATGGGCTGCGGTTGCCACGATCAGCTTGCCGCAGCGGCGGTACGGCACGCCGTGTTCGTCGCAATAGTTATAGAGTGCCTGTTTGCCGGCGACGCACAGGCGCGCCATCAGGCTTCCTGCGGGATAATAGATTCCGGCGTGGATCACCTCACTGTTGCGCGAGGACGTTCCGGTCCCGATATCGCCGGCGGCCTCGACCACCACGACTTCCAGACCGGCCTGCGCCAGCCGCCGCGCGGCGGCGAGGCCCACGACCCCGGCGCCGACCACCACACACTCAACGCTGTCCATCGATGGTCCGCTTTGCCGGGATGGTTTTTTCTCTGCTCATTTTGTGTCCAGTGAGCGGCGCTGCGATGCACTCTGCATTAGAACTTGGTTAAGCATACAAGGCCAATTGCCCGCATTTAAGTCACTTGTCGGCGGCCTGCGCGTACGCGTTTACCCGATCCAAAGAGGTACAACCAGAGACTGCGGACGAAGAATTCCGCGGAATGGTAATGACCGGCTGGCAGAAGCAAGCACGAGCTACCACAGCGAGCCCGGTGTGGGCCGTTGCGTGCGCGTGCGCCTCGATTTTGGCGCCGGGACGTGCGGCTGCGCAGATCGTCGCCAATCCGGATGGCACGTTCTCGGCTGCCGTGGCGGACACCGCGCAAACCGCCATGATCTGGCAGATCGTGATCGGCGGCTTTGTAATCGTGGCGTTCCTCGCCGCCGTTATCTTGTGGATCTCGACCGCGCTCCGCCGTGCGCGTCACGCCAATATCCGTCGCGCGGCCTTCGTCTCCAGCGCCCTGAACAACCTGACCACCGGTATCGTCATGCTCGATGCGCACAAGCGCGTCGTGTTCTGTAACGATCGTTACCTGGAAATCTATGGGCTCGACCGCTTCGATCTCTTTCCCGGCATGACCGGTCCAGATCTTCTGGATCTGCGGAAGCAACGCGGCACGTTCGATGGGTTGCTCGACACTTACTATCGCAACGTTGAGCACCCGGAGGGGCACGTCTGCGAGCTTTCCGATGGCCGCTCGGTCGTCATCAAGCATCGAACGCTGGCCAACGGCGGAACGGTATCGACGCACGAGGACTGCACGGCGCAGCGCAAGCTGTCCCGGCAGCTTGCCACCACCAAGAACTTCCTTGAATCGGTGATCGACAACATTCCGGTCTGCGTCGCAGTCAAGAGCATCGAGGACGGCAGATACATTCTCGCCAACCGTGCGTTTGAACAGTTCTCCGGCCTGAGTCGCGACCAGATTATCGGTTACACCGCCGAAAAGGTTTACGTGCCTGACGCCGCGGTGGCCGTCGCGCATGCGGATCGTGATGCGATTGCGTCGCCCACGGGGCAGACGCGAACCGAACTGCTTATCGAGCTTGGCGGCCGCATGCGCCAGGTTGCCTGCAACCGCATGATCGCGCGCGACGAAAAGGGCAGGCCGGAGTTCCTGGTTGCCCTGTTCGAAGACGTGACCGATCGCAGGTCGCTGTCGCGCGAAATCCAGGGCGCGAAGAAGTTCCTCGAACTCGTCGTCGACAACATTCCTGTCTCGCTCATGGTCAAGCGGTTGAGCGACGATCAGTACGTCCTCGCCAATCGCACCGCCGAGGCGATGCTGGGCCGGAGGCGCGAGGACGTCATCGGCTCCACCGTCGAGGATATCTACAATCCCGCCGACGTGAGGCTCATCCGCAAGCGCGACGATGACGCCGTCCGCAAGAAGGGCGTCGTCACAGAAGAGCATCCGATCCAGACCGAAAACGGGCTGCGCCTGTTCCTGACCCGGCGCGTCACCGTGCTCGATGAGGCCGGTGAGCCGCAGTATCTGATCAAGACCAACGAAGACATCACGGATCGCCGCGAAACCGAATCGCGCATGGCCCACATGGCCTATCACGATGCGCTGACCGAGTTGCCCAACCGCGCCGCGTTCCTGCAGGCGCTGGAACAGATGATCGACGCCTGCGAGGACACCGACGAGGAGTTCGCGGTGCTGTCGCTCGACCTCGATCGCCTGAAGGAAATCAACGATGTGTTTGGCCACGAGGTCGGCGACCAGTTGCTGATCGAATTCTCGCGCCGCCTCGAATCCGTCATCTCCGGCGGCGTCGTCGCGCGCCTGAGCGGCGACGAGTTCGGCCTGATCATCGATGGCGTGCAGCCCGATTCCGCGAAGGCGCTTGCCGCGCGGTTGATGCAATCGATGCAGACCGAATTTATGTTCGAGGGCCGGGCGGTCCACATCGGCCTCACCATCGGTATCTCGGTCTATCCACGCAACGGCCGCGATGCGGAAACGCTGCTTACCAACGCCGATGCCGCCCTGTTCCGCGCCAAGACGAAAGCGCGCGGCTCGATCAACTTCTTTGATATGGAACTCGACCAGCAGCTGCGCGACCGGCGCGCGCTGCATCAGGACCTGTCGACCGCAATCCGGAACGGCGAACTGTCGCTGCACTATCAGCCGCAGGCCCGTGCGCGTCACAAGATGAGGACCGATCATGTTCTCGGCTTCGAGGCGCTGGCGCGGTGGACCCATCCGATACGTGGCTTCGTGCCGCCGAGCGATTTCATTCCGCTGGCGGAAGAAAGCGGCCTGATCGTCGAAATGGGCGAGTGGATTCTGCGCCAGGCCTGCCGCGAGGCGGCGTCGTGGCCGAGGGATCTGCAGATCGCGGTCAATCTGTCGCCGGCCCAGTTCATGCACGGCGATCTGGTCGGGCTGGTCCATTCCATTCTGCTCGAGACCGGTCTGGCGCCCGGCCGGCTGGAGCTTGAGATTACCGAAGGCGTGCTGATCGAGGATTTCGACCGCGGCCTGTCGCTGCTGCGGCGGCTGAAGGCGCTCGGCGTGCGGATCGCGATGGACGATTTCGGCAGCGGCTATTCCTCGCTGACCTACCTGCAGGCGTTCCCGTTCGACAAGATCAAGATCGACCGCACTTTCGTGATGAATCTCGGACGCAACACGCAGTCCGCGGCCATTATCCGCGCCATGATCGGGCTCGGCCACGGTCTCAATATTTCCATCG
>JAGVII010000434.1 GCA_020056155.1 Afipia sp. | reverse complement strand
CGCCAGACGATGCCCCGCCCGCGCCGCCTCGAGCGGCGTCGCCCCGCGCAGCCTCGCAGCGAGATAGGCCGCAGAAAAGCTGTCGCCCGCCGCCGTTGTGTCCACCACGCTGTTGACCGGTTCCGCTTTCACACGATGCTCCACGCCATCAACCCTGACAACGCTGCCAGGCGCGGCTAGTTTCAGCACAACCTCGCGGGCGGCCATGCGGTCGATCAGTTCGCCATGCATCCGCGCGCCAAACAGCGGCGTGAGGTCGTCGATGGACGCCAGCACGATGTCGGCGACGGCAAGCATGTCGCGATAGACCTGACGTGCGGCATCCAGAACCAGCCAGCCTTGCGGACGGAAATTGGTGTCGAACGCCACGCGGGTCGTTCCCTCGCGGGCTTTCCTGAGCGCGTCGATCAACCGCTGACGTCCATCAGCGCTGTAGAGCGACAGTGTAACGCCGGAGAGATACACCATATCGTAGCCCGCCAGTGCCGCGAGCATCGCTTCGGTTTCCGGCAGCTCAAGCAGCATGCGCGCCGCAGCATTCTCACGCCAGTAATAGAACGACCGCTCGCCGGCCTCATTGGTGCGGATCGCATAGAGACCGGGCAGCTTTCCGTTCGCGCGCGACACGTGCGCCGTACCGATGCCCTCTGCCTTCCAGGCCTCAATCATCTCGTCGCTGAATGGATCGTCGCCAAGCGCAGTGACGTAATCCGTGTTCACACCGAGGCGCGCGAGATAAACCGCAGTGTTGAGTGTGTCACCGCCATAGCCGCGGGTGAGCTGGCTCCCTGCGCCTTGCGAGAGCTCGATCATGCATTCACCAATGCAGGCGACTGTCGTCATCACCGCACCGGCTGTCAGTTCACGAATGTGCCACCAAGTTCGTCCTCGATATGAATGCGAATGATATCGTCGAAGGTCTTTTCGGCCGTGGCAAAACCGAGCTTGAGCGCGCGGTCGGTGACGAAATCCCGCGGCCATCCCGCCACGATGCCGATAATGGTCGGATCGGGCTGACGCCTGATACGCGCCGTCACGCTCGGACCCGCCACCCGCGTCAGCGCTGCGATCTGCTCGCCGACCGTCGCCGAAAGGCCCGGCATGCTCAGCGCCCGGCGTGGACCAATGATGCCGGTATCCATGGTTGCGGCGTGCAGCAGGAAGCCCACAGCCGAGCGCGGCGACGCGTGCCAATGGCGAACATCGTCGGACACCGGAAGGATCGCTTCCTTTCCGGCGAGCGGCTCGCGGATGATGTTGGAGAAGAAGCCCGAAGCAGCCTTGTTCGGCAAACCGGGCCGCACGCAGATAGTGGGCAAACGGATGCTGACACCGTCGAGCAGACCCTTGCGGGTATAGTCCGAAATCAGAAGCTCGCCGATCGCCTTCTGCGTGCCATAGCTCGTCAACGGCGTCGTGAAGAACTCGTCACCGATCTTCTCAGGGAACGGAGCGCCAAACACAGCGATCGACGAGGTGAACACCACGCGTGGCTTGTAACCGCCGCCGATCGCGCGGATGGCATCGATCAGATAGCGCGTGCCATCGAGATTGATCCGGTACCCCTTGTCGAAATCCGCCTCCGCCTCCCCCGACACGATTGCCGCGAGATGGAAGATCACGTCCGGCTTTGCTTCTATCAGCTTTGCCACCGCTGCCTGCTCGGCGACATCACAGGTCACGACATCGACAGGAATGGACGTGTTCGGCGTTGCCGGAGCAACAACGTCCTTCAACGTCAGGCGCGTGATGTCGGATTTGCCGAGCCTGCCATCGCGCGTCAGCCGTTCGACAAGTTTGCGCCCGACCATACCGGCCGCGCCGAGAACAAGAATATGCACCAAAAGCTCCCCCTTAAATCAATATCGTCATTGCGAGCGAAGCGAAGCAATCCAGAGACTTGAGAAGGCTGGATTGCTTCGTCGCTGCGCTCCTCGCAATGACGGGCTTTTCGTTTCCTTGCCACTATTCCTTGACCGCGCCGGTCATCGCAGACACGTAGTGCTCGACGAAGAACGCGTAGAGGATGACCAGCGGCAGCGAGCCGACCAGCGCACCCGCCATCAGCGATCCCCATTTGTAAATATCGCCATCGACGAATTCGTTGACGATGGCGACCGGGACCGTCTTGTTCTGCGTCGAGGACAGGAACGTGAGCGCATAGATGAACTCGTTCCAGCACAACGTGAACGAGAAGATGAACGCCGAAATCAACCCCGGCACTGCCAGCGGCAAGATGATCTTGGTCAGGATCTGCCAGCGGCTGGCACCATCAATCAGCGCACACTCCTCCAGTTCGTAGGGAATGGTCTTGAAGTACCCCATCAGCAGCCAGGTCGAGAACGGGATCAGCAGCGTCGGATAGACCAGGATCAGCGACAACGGCGAGTCGAACAGACCGTACGAATGGATCACCGACGCGAGCGGAATGAACAGGATCGACGGCGGAATGAGATAGGCCAGAAAGATCGAGGCGCTGACGACGTTCGCGCCCTTGAACCGGAGCCGGACGATTGCATAGGCCGCAAGCACGCTGGCGACGATCGAGATGAATGTTGCCGCCCCCGCGACGTACATCGTATTCCACAGCCAGCGCGGATAGTCGGTCTCGAACAGCAGCTTCTGGATGTGCTTCAGCGTCGGCTGCACAACCCAGAACGGGTTGTAAGTCTCCATGTCGATCAGCTGTTCGTCGGGTTTGATCGATGTCAGCGCCATCCAGTAAAACGGAAACAGCAGCACCACGATCATAATGAACAGCGGGATATAGAGCGTCACGATCTTGCTGGGCAGCGTCTCGAGATAACTCATGCCCTCGCTGTTGTCGGTCGCCGACTGTGTTGCGGCTGGCGGATGTGCTGCGTGATCAGTCATTGTCAGATCCTTGCTGCCATTTGCGCCATCCGCGTGCGGGGCTTGCCCCGTTCGCGCAAAACCAGGACTCCAGCGGCGCCATGAGATCAGTCATTGTCGGACCCCTGCTGCCATTTGCGCCGCTGCATGCCGAACCAGGAAATCGTGATGGCTGCGAGCAGGAACGGAATCATGGCGGTTGCGATCGCCGCCCCTTCACCCAACCGTCCGCTGAGAATGCCGCGCTGGTAGCTCAACGTCGCCATCAGATGGGTGGCGTTGACCGGGCCACCGCGCGTCAGCGCCCAGATCAACTGGAAGTCGGTGAACGTGAACAGCACCGAGAAGGTCATGACAACGGCGATGATCGGCGTCAGCAGCGGATAGGTGATGTAGCGGAAGCGCTGCCAGTTGGTCGCGCCGTCGAGCGTCGCGGCTTCATAGAGCGAGGGCGACACCGTCTGCAAGCCGGCGAGCAGCGTGATGGCGACGAAGGGCACGCCGCGCCAGATATTGGCGATGATGACGCTGATGCGCGCCCAGGTCGGGTCTCCCAGAAAATTGATGTTCTGATTGATCAAGCCCATCTTGGTCAGCGACCACGAGATGATCGAGAACTGCGAATCGTAGATCCACCAGAATGCGATGGCCGACAACACAGTGGGCACAATGAACGGGATCAGCACGGCGGCGCGGATCAGCGCCTTGAACGGCATGCTGCGATTGAGCAGCAGCGCGAGATAGAGGCCGAGCGCGAACTTGATGGCGCTGGCGACGATCGTATAGACAAGCGTGTTGAACACCGACAGCCAGAACACGCTGTCTCCCCATAACCACTCATAGTTCTCCAGACCGATGAATACGCCGGGGCGGCCGATGCGCACGTCCGTAAAGCTCATCCAGACGCCGAGACCGAGCGGATAAGCCAGAAACAGGATCAAAAAGCCCGCCGCGGGCAGCATGAACCAGAGCGCGATCCAGTTGTGATTTGTAGCTAGACGCTGCCAGGCAGACTGCCTGCTGACGTAAGGCTTCGCTGCTGGCGCGCTTGCGGGGATCGCGGTCATGGTTCGAACCTTTGTCGCGTCGTGAGGCCGCCGGCGCGAGGCTTCCCGCGCCGGCGATGCCGGAAGTTAGCGATACAGCCGCTTGGCCTGACGTTCGGCGAAGGCAATCGAGCCCTTCAAGTCCTCGCGTCCGGTACAGTAGTTCGCAAACATATCAACGACGATGAAGTCCGCGATCGCCGCCGCTGCGTTTTCTCCGAGCGTTCCGAGGCCGCCGGGAGTCAGCGTACGCTTGGCAACATCGCGGAACTTGGTGTTCTTCGGATCCCGCGTCCAGATCGGATTGTTGTCGTACGCATTGAGGAAGTGCGACAGATAACCCTTCGCGGAGGTGACCCACGGATTGAACTGATCGGCTTCGAGCATGAATGCCGTCAGCGCTTTACAGGCCTGCGGGTACTTCGTGAAGTTGAAGGTCAGCATCGTGAAGGGCAGATGCAATTCGGTCGGCTTGCCGGCCGGGCCGATCGGCATATAGGCGTGATCCATGTCCTCTGCGATCGCCTTGTTCGAGTCCTGCGCTGCGACATAGACCGAAATACCGTTACAGGTGCAGTGGAGCTGACCGGCCAAAAAGGCCTTGTTGTTCGACGAATCGTTCCACGACGCGGTACCGGGAATGAACGTCCCGTAAAGCTCCTTGATGTACTCAAGCGCCTTTGCGGTTTCCGGCGAGTTTATGATGACCTTGTCATTCTTGTCGACGAGGTAACCGCCATGCGTCCACAGCGCCCAGTGCAGCCATGTGTTGGCATCGCCCGATGCGTGGCCGAGCGCCATACCCGCCGGGGTGCCGTTCTTGCTGAGACCCTTGCACAGTTCGAGGAAGCCCGCGGTATCCTTCGGGAATTCCTTGAAGCCGGCCTTTTCCATCGAACTGATGCGATAGTTCATCAGCGCGCCGGTGGCCGCGACGGGGATGCCGATCCACTTGCCGTTCTTCTGGCCGTAGGCATTCGCGGAAGGAGCCCATCCGCCATATTTCTTGCCGAGATAGTCGGCGACATCGCTCACATCGGTGCATTTCTGCGGGAACAGATGCGGCAGCGAATAGAGGCCCCACACCATGTCGAGGCCTTGCCCGGTGTTTGCGGCAACCGAGGCCTTCGGCTGGATGTCGTCGTAAGATTCGTTGGAAACATTCACCTCGACGCCGGTGGCCTTGGTGAAGGCCTGCATGATGTTCATGAAGGCAACGTCTTCGGCTTCAACAAACCGCTTCCAACGCAGCAGGTTGATCTTGGCGCCCTTCTCCGGCTTCCACTGCGCGGTCTGTGCCCAGGCCTGGGCGAAACCAAGCAACTGGTCGGCGGAAATGGTAGCGGCGCCCGCAAGCACGGATGCTCCGCCTTTCAGGAGGGATCGGCGATCTGGTGTGAAGCTGCTCATAATTGACTTCTCCCTGTTGTACCGGCTCTTGATTGTCTCGGCCGGCTATTGACTATGATTTTGACGTAGCAACGTGACCTCGTTTGTGACGCTAGTTTTTGACGTTAGTTGATGAGACGCTTTCCCGTCTCTTTGTCGAAGACGTGGGCCGCGGCCGGAATCGGCCGCAGCCTGACCTTGTCGCCCGGCTTCACCGGGCGCCGGTCGCGAATGACGGCGATCAGATCCTGCTGGCCGATGCGCGCGACAATCTGGGTTTCCGATCCGGTCGGCTCGACCACGATAACGTCGGCTTCGATCCCGTCGTCGGCAAATTCCAGATGCTCAGGGCGGATGCCGTAGGTCACCGGCTTGCCGTCGAGACCAGTGCGGGAGGCCGCCAGCGGCAACTTGCTGCCATTCGCGGTCTCGACGTGAGGCGTGTTGCTGCCGACCAGTCTGCCTTCGAGGAAATTCATCGCAGGAGAACCGATAAAGCCCGCGACGAACTTGTTGTCCGGGTGATCGTAAAGCTCGAGCGGCGACCCCATCTGCTCGACGATGCCGTCGTGCATGACCACGATCTTGTCCGCCATGGTCATCGCCTCGATCTGGTCGTGGGTGACGTAGACGGTCGTGGTCTTTAGCCGCTGGTGCAATTCCTTGATCTCGGTGCGCATGGCCACGCGCAGCTTGGCGTCCAGGTTGGACAGCGGCTCGTCGAACAGAAACACCTGCGGATCGCGCACGATGGCCCGGCCCATGGCGACGCGCTGGCGCTGCCCGCCGGACAACTGCCGGGGATAGCGATCAAGCAGCGGCGTCAACGCGAGAATGTCGGCTGCGCGGTGCACGAGCTTGTCGATCTCGTCCTGCGGCGCATCACGCAGCTTGAGCGAGAAGCCCATGTTCTTGGCCACTGTCATGTGCGGATAGAGCGCGTAGTTCTGGAACACCATGGCGATGTCCCGTTCTTTCGGCTGAACGTCGTTGACCACGCGGTCACCGATCGAGATCGTTCCCGACGTGATTTTTTCCAGACCTGCCAGCATCCGCAGCAAGGTCGACTTTCCGCAACCCGAAGGGCCAACCAGCACGACGAACTCGCCGTCCTCGATCGGAACAGTCACGCCGTGCAGGACTTCGAACCCGCCAAACGATTTACGCACGTCGTGAATATGCACGGACGCCATATAGCCTGTCCTCCCCTGTCGCCTCGGCGTCGTTCGGCGAAAGCCGTCGTTGCTCTGTATTTTTTTGTTTCGATGTTCGGACTGGTGCCGAACCTGTTCCCTGCGGTTTGCCCGT
>JAGVII010000488.1 GCA_020056155.1 Afipia sp. | reverse complement strand
TTCCGCTTTCACATGACGCTGGCAGGATCTCTGCCGGCAGATCGGCTGGAGCCTGTTACGAGCATTTTGAGACAGAGGTTTGCCGGACTCGAACTGAAGTCAGAACCAGTTGATCGGCTGGCGCTGCTGCGTCAGGACGATCCGGCATCCGGCTTTGCCATCATTAAACATTGGCCGCTTCAAGGCGCCTGACCATCCCGTCATTCCAAGCTCGCTGCGTGACAGGCCCTCACGAGGCGTTTATCTATAGAGCCCTTCGATCTCAGACACATATTTTTTCTGCACGTTGAAGCGCCGGACTTTCATCGTCGCCGTAACCTCGTCGTCGTCGTGGTCCAACTCCTTCGTCAGAAGGTGAAATTTCCGAATCTGCGAGACCTGCGCGAGTTGCGCATTGGCAGTATCGATCTCGGACTGGATCAGCTCACGCAAGCTTTCGTTTTCGGTGAGATTTTTGAAATTCGTGTAGGCGATACCTTTTTCTTCGGCCCACTTCCCGGCGAGATCATAGTCGATCTGGATCAACGCGGAGACATATTTCCGCGCTTCGCCGATGACAATGCATTCCTTGATGAACGGGCTCGACTTCACCGTATTTTCGATCTCCGACGGACTGAGATTTTTCCCACCCGCCGTAATCATGATGTCCTTGAGTCTGTCCACAATGCGGAAATGGCCATCCTTGAATTCAGCGACATCGCCGGTGTGCAGCCATCCATCGCGGATCGACATCCTTGTCGCCTCCTCATTCCGGTAGTAGCCCGCAAACACCGTATCCCCGCGAATGAGCAACTCGTTCGAGTCGCCGAGCTTTGTCTCCATCCGGTCAATGCCGCTGCCCACCGTCCCCACACGCCGGTCCGACAAAACCTGCCCCAACGCGATGCCAGAACTTTCTGTCAAACCATAGACCTCAATCAACGGCACACCGATGGTGCGAAAGAAATGAACGATTGCAGGTGAGATCGGCGCGGCGCCGGTCATGGCAATACGGGTCTTCCGTAGTCCGATAAAGTTCTGTAGCGCGCGGAAGATCAGCCAGTACGACAGCGCAAACTTCAGCTGTTCGGACAACGACCGGTCGGCGGCATTCTTCTCCGCAAACGGCTCGCAAGCGGCATAGGCCCGGTCGAACATCGCGCGCCGGACCCTCCCCGCCTCCAGCAGCTTGATGTGAATCGACGAATGCAGCTTCTCCCAGATGCGCGGCACGCCGAGGAACATACTCGGCGCAACTTCGCGCAGATCCTCCTGCACGGTCCGAATTGACTCTCCAAAGTTGACCAGCGACGCCAGATACGTCGGGACCATCACTGTCGTCATCTGCTCGGCGACATGACACAACGGCAAGTACGACAGAACACTCGCGGATTGATCGACGGCCAGTCGGTCCGCACAACCGATCGCCTGCGCCCGGATGTTCTTGTAGCTCAGCATCGCGCCCTTCGGCTTTCCGGTGGAACCGGATGTGTAGATGATCAGTCCGATCTGCGAGAGTTGCTGGCGATCGATGATGCCATCCACATCCACCAAAGTGGCACGGCTTGTCTCTGCGCCGAGCGCTTCGAGCGCATCGAACGAAATCACCTGATCGGGCGGATAGTCCCTGATGCCCTTGGTCTCGACCACGACGATCCGCCGCAGCATCGGCAGTTCATCGCGGCGTTCGAGAACCTTATCGACCTGTTCCTGATCCTCGCACACGATGATCTCGGATTCGGAATGCGCCAGCACATAGGCGACTTCGTTCGACGGGCTGGTCGGATAAACTCCGACCGCGATCCCATCGACGATATTCGCGCCAAGTTGTGCCAGCACCCATTCGATCCGATTTTCGGACAGAATGGCGACATGGCCGCCCTCGTTGAGGCCTAGCGCGCGAAAGCCAAGGCCGACATGGCAAGCCCGCTGGTAATAGAGTTGCCAGGTCGTTGGATCCCATATCCCGAATTCCTTTTGCCGGATCGCCACGCGGTCCGGATAACGGCGCGCGTTCTCGCGCAGCATCTGCGGCAGTGTCGATTGGGGAAATTTCTCGCTCATGCGATCCTCATCACACGTCAGGAAAGCCAGCGCTTGCGGCGTTTGTAGTGCTTGATGCCCCGAAAGCCCTTGTTCTCCGCATTCGCGGCACCGACGCCGAGGTAAAATTCGCGGACATCCTGATCGCGCACCAGTTGCGCCGTCGGACCGTCAGTAACGATCTTCCCCGACTCCATGATATAACCGTAGGACGAAACAGCGAACGCGACCGCAGCGTTCTGCTCCACGAGCAGCATCGAAACGCCCTGCTCGCGGCTGATGCGCGCAATAATGGTGAATATCTCTTCGACCAGTTTCGGTGACAGGCCCAGCGACGGCTCATCGAGCAGCATCAATTCCGGCTGAGCGATCAGCGCGCGGCCGATCGCCAGCATCTGCTGCTCGCCGCCGGAGAGATAGCCAGCGCGCCCGGATCGCCGTTCGAACAGGCGTGGAAAATAAGTGTAGACAAGATCGAACGGTGTCCTTGCGCCGCTGCGTCCTGACATCGCGTAGGTCGCGGCAGTGAGATTCTCCTCGACCGTGAGGTCTTCGAAAATTCGACGGCCTTCCATCACATGGAAGAGCCCGCCCCGCACCAACTGGTGCGGAGCGAGACGGGACACGGAATCGCCTTTGAACAGGATTTCACCCGTGGTGACTTTGCCGTCCTCCAACTCAAGCAGGTTGGAGATGGCCTTGAGCGTGGTCGACTTGCCGGCACCGTTCGAACCGAGCAATGCGACCACTGCTCCCTTGTCGACCTTCAGCGAGAGGCCGCGGAGCACCTGGACCGTCTTGTTATAGACGACCTCGATGTTGTTGACTGAGAGAAGTGCTTCCGCGGTCATCGCCATTACTTCGCGATCTTGATCCAGTCGGAGACCGGCTTCATGGTCTTGTTCGCGCCGTCGTACTGATAAACGCGGCCGACAGGAACGGTGTTGCCCGGAATCGAAATCGGCACGCCGATGATGCCGCCGGTATCGAAATCCTTGATCGAATTCAGCGAGGCCTTCATGTTGGCCGCGGTGAGATCCTTCTTGGCGTCAAGCGTGCGCTTGGCGGCTTCGGTCATCAGCATCGCGGTCAGGAATCCCTGCATGTAACCGGTCGACTGATACTCCGGGCGGATCTGCCGGATCTTCTCCAGCATGGGCGATTTGCCTTCCTTGTCGAAATAATAGCGATAAGGCATCACGCCCATGAAGCCGTCAGCGACGTCCGCCGATTTCGCCCAGATCGCATTGTCCATCGACCAGAATGTGCCCATGAACTTGGTCTTGAGGCCCAGTTGCTTGGCCTGTGTCATGAATTCAGGCAGCGGCGCCAGAATGTACCCATGGAAAATGGTGTAATCCGGATCGGCGCGGCGCAGCTTGAGTACTTCGGTCGATACATCGACGCTTGTCGGCGGTGTGGCGATCTTCTCCACGACCTTTAGTCCGAGTGCCGCCGCCCGCTTCTCCGTCGGCGCAATCGGATCGCGTCCAAATTCCGTATCCGAGTTGACCAGAGCGATTTTCGCGCCCGGCTTTGTCTTTGCGATGTACTCCAGAAGAATACCGATCATCTCCGAATAGTCCGGACCGGCAATGAATTGGTTCGGGAAGTTCTTCGGATCGTTTAATTCTGTCGCGAAGGATGCGCCCGCAAGCATGATATCGCCGCGGCGGTTGAGCTCAGCATTGATGGTCTTCGAGAAGGCAGTGGAATCGCCATAATACAGGCTCACCTTTTCCTGGCTGGTGATCCGATTGAAGACGGCCACCGAGGTATCGACCTTGTAGCCGGTATCTTCGGCGACGTACTTGATCTTGCGGCCGTTGATACCACCGGCATCGTTCACGATCTTCACGTAATCCTGAAACGCATTGTTCAGGGCGATGCCTGCGAAAGCAAAGACGCCCGTCATCGGCATCGATGCACCTATCACTATGTCGTCAGCAGCACGCGCTGGAGCATTAAGGCCGAGAGCAAAGCAGCCTGCAGCTGCGTAGGACAGCACCTTTCGGCGTGTTGGAAAGAATCTCATGGTTGTTTCTCCCTGTGTGTCATTTCTTGAACGGCCATAGATGAAAGAAACGCCGCACGCGGCGCCAGATTTCGGCAAGGCCCTGCGGCTCGAACAGCAGAAACCCGATGATCAGCAAGCCGAAAACGATTGTCCGGATTGGCGACAACTGCGCTGTCGCATTCGGAATGAAGGTCAAATAGGACACCCCGATCTTCAGGAACTCCGGCACCATGGTCATGAAGATCGCGCCAAGAATGGCGCCGAGGATCGTGCCCATGCCGCCGACAATGATCGCGGCAAGAAAGAACACCGAATAGATCAGCGGAAAGCTTTCCGGCGTAACCACGCGAAAAAAATACGCCCACATGCCGCCCGCAACGCCGGCGTAGAACGACGACAGCGCAAACGACAGCAGCTTGTACTTCAGCAGCGGAATCCCCAGTACCTCAGCTGAGATATCGCGATCCCGGATGGCGATAAAGGCGCGACCGATGCGGGTCCGGAATAGATTGGCTGCGGCGAATACAGCCAGCGCCGTCAGCGGCATGAACAGCCAGTAGAGCTGGAACGGACGCGCGAGATCATAGCCGAACAACCGCGCGGGCGGCATACTCAGCCCCTGAGTACCGCCCAGAAAGGCAGGTCCATTGGCAAACAGGAAATGCAGAATGAAGGATGCCGCGATGGTCGCAATCGCGAGATAGAGCCCCTTCACGCGCAGGCTAGGCACACCGACAACGAGGCCGACCGCCGCCGACACGAAACCTGCGAGAATGAGGTTGATGATGAACGGCGTACCGACGCGAATTTCAAGAATGGCGACGGTATATGCACCGACCGACATGAAGGCCGCCTGCCCCAGACTGACAAGGCCGGTATAGCCCGTGAGGATGTTGAGACCCGTGGTACTGACGATATGAATCAGAACGAGACAGGCGAGATAGATCCAGTATTGATCGGCGAAGAACGGAAACAGCACCAGCGCCGCGAACAGCGCAACCAGCATGACGCGCTGCACGTTGGTGTCGAGCAGTGCTTCTGCCTGAGCGTAGGTTTGGTGGGCCGCGCCAATACGCATCAGAGTCGCTCGATTTCAACTGTGCCGAACAGTCCGTAGGGACGGATCATCAGGGCAACCACAAGGATACTGAAGGTGACGAGCAGCTTGAATTCGCCGCCCATATAGGTGCCGACGAGTGCTTCCACGACACCGATAGCAAGGCCGGCCACCAGTGAGCCTGCAATCGAGTCCAGTCCGCCCACGATGACCGCAACCAGCACCGAGAGACCGAACACGCCCATGGTGGGTGAAATGCCGCCGATCGAACCAATCAAAATGCCTGATCCTGCCGCAGCCATGCCGGCAACAATCCACGAGACCGAAAACACCGCCGGCACGTTGATCCCGCAGGAGAACGCCGCGCCCTGATCGGTGGCGGTGGCACGCAGCGCCACGCCGCCGCGCCATGTCCGGAAAACAATCAGAAACGCTGCGATCAATACCGTCGCCACCACAAAGCTCACGGCGATCTTTGGAGAGATATAAGCGGGGCCGATGAAAATCGGCTTCGACGGCAGGAAGTTCGGCAAGGTCGCCGGATCACTTCCCCATACGAATTCCACGAATCCGATCAGCACCGAGCTCAGACCGACCGTTACCATGAACACCGAGATCGGGCTTTCACCGAGCATCGGTCGGATCAGAATACGTTCGATCACGCCGCCGAGGATGCCGCCGCCGATCACCGTGAGAACAATCGCCAGCCAGATGGGAAGTGCAAATGCTGCGGTCATTCCGAAGAAGAAATACGCGGACAACATCAGCATTTCGCCAACAGCAAGATTCAGAACTTTGGTCGCCTTGTAGATCAGTACGAAAGCGATGCCGGTCAGCGCGAGCAGCGCGCCCGATCCAAGCCCCGACAACACGACCTCGAACAGGAACAGCCAATCCATCACGCCGCCCTCTCGCCCGCGATCCGCCGCGACAGATCGCCAACATCGCCTGAGCCGAGATAGGCAGCGATCACATCCGGGTTGTTTTGAATCTCCGCCGGCTTTCCAGCCGCGATCACCTGACCAAAGTTCAGCACGACAACATGGTCCGAGATGTCCATGACAAGACCCATGTCGTGTTCGACCATCAGGATGGTCACGCCCCACTCCTCCTTCACATCGAGGATGAAGCGCGCCATATCCTCGGTCTCTTCGCGATTCATGCCAGCCACCGGCTCGTCAAGCATCAGCACGCGCGGCTGCATTGCAAGTGCGCGCGCGAGTTCAACGCGTTTGCGCAAGCCGTAGGACAGTGACGCCACCGGCTGATCGCGGATGTGCTCCATCTCCAGAAAATCAAGCACCCGTCGCTCGATCTCCGACCGCAATTCCAGTTCTTCGCGCCTGGCGCGGCCGAAGTACCACAGCGCATCAAACACATTCGTTCGCATATGTGCATGACGGCCGAGCTTGATGTTGTCGAGCACCGTCATGCCGCGAAACAGGGCGATGTTCTGAAAGGTGCGGGCCATGCCGATTTTTGCCCGGGCCGGCGGATGCAATCCGCTGACGTCGCTGCCGTCGAATTCAATCGCACCTGCTGACGGGCGGTAGAAGCCCGATATGCAGTTGAACAGCGATGTCTTGCCTGCGCCGTTCGGGCCGATCACGGCCGTGATCGATCCCGGAGCAACGGAAAAAGAAACATCCGACAGCGCCTTCAATCCGCCGAACGCAAGCGACAGACGGCTGACGGTCAATCCTGCGGAGGATGATGATTCTTGACCGTTCATCGTCATGCGCCGAACTGCGCCAGGGATGCAGCTGACATCACCGGGCTGCCAGCCTTCAAACGGCATGGATCAATCGAACTCAACTGACGCTCCCCCTTTTGACTTGCCCGGCGGTTAATCCGCTCTTTTTAGGCTATTCCCCAATTTTGATGCCTATCGCTTGCGGCCTACCAAGGCGTGTTCCATGTACATTCGCTCGACCGGCCGATCGAGCGAATTACCCGCGCGTTCAAAGCCTCTTCGCCAGTCTTCGACGTGCCGCCGCATCCACACCTTCCCCGCTTCCTTGTCGCGCTTGCGGATCGCGTCGAGCAGGTGATGGTGTGCGACGATGAGGCGCGGCATGCCTTCGGCCACGTTGCGGACCACCATCTCCGTGGTGGGGAAAAACAGCAGACCTGCCGGCTCTCTCGCGAGCTGCAGCACGCGGTTATGGGAGGCCTTGGCAATCAGGATGTGAAATTCCGCATCAAGTTCCGCGAATGCCGCATGATTTGCGATGGCCTGCTCGGTCTTCGCGATGTTGGCGGCGATCTCGGCGATGTCTTCGTCCGTCGCGTGGTCGACAGCATATTCGATCGCGGCAATCTCAAGGATCATCGCGGTCTCGTACAATTCGCGAAAGGTCACTTCGTGCAGCACCAGCGCCCGGCTCAACCGGCTGGCCAACTTGTTATAGCGTGGCAGGCACGCATACAGGCGGCGGCTGGAATCGCGCCGGATCAATCCGCTTTCCTCGAGCACCCGAATGCCTTCGCGCACCGTGGAGCGATTCACACCGAACTGCTGGACGAGTTCAGACTCCGTCCCGATCGGATCGTCTGGCTTGATCCGGCCATTCACGATTTCACGCTCAATCGCGTCAGCGACTTTTTGATAAGCCGGCGCGACTTCGATACGCGAGAAATTGGGAGCTACCGACGACATAACGTCTCATCGTTGTTTGTCGGACAAAGGCTATGAGCGAATCTGGCCTTGGTCAACGGCCTACAAACAGCATTTTCAGCTATTTCCTAAGTGCGTCGCACAAGATTCAGCATCAAATGTACTTTTGTCGGACAAAGCGGCTCCGGAATTTTGGAGCTCTGTCGAGGATGAGCCGGATGCCGGAGACACATGAGCAGATGCGCCCGCTTGTGCGGGAAAGCGGTGATCAGGAATGTCGGAATGTTTGCAGGTTTGTGTCGTTCAAAACGTCTTCTGAGTGCAAACGCGCGCTCTTGAAGCTTGGCTGGGGAACTAGGATTCGAACCTAGACAAACAGAGTCAGAGTCTGTTGTGCTACCGTTACACCATTCCCCAATCGATTGCGGGACCTGATCCTGCACGCGGTGAAACACCGTGGCGGATCGCTGTCCAGATCAGCAAATCGATGTCGCGCGCTGGATATAGAGCGGTGCTGCGCCGCGGTCTACCCCTGCCTTGCACTCTCCACGAGGCACGCTCAAAAAAGCGACCGCCAGCGCGTTCAACTGGATTGGAAGGTCGTCCATTACACCAAGGTAAACAAAGACTTAACGCCAAGAAGGAGCACCTGTGAGCCTTCGCGCAGCAATATCAAAATACCCCTTCAACTACGGGACCTTAGCCCACCACGGATTTTCAGCGGTTGTACATGCGATATCGGCACTACCGCGCAAAGTCATCGGCGCATTTAACAATTCCTGCAACAAGCCTTTGTACAATCGAGGAAATTCAGCAGTTCAGACAGGCTATAGCGCTCTATGTTGACTTCACCGCAGCCAGCCTCGCTCGGGCGCGTCATTTCGGTACGCGGCTCGCAGGCGCGCATAGGTCTTGTGACGACCAGCCAGATCAACGACGCGAATGTCCGCGCCACGGTCGGCCAGTTCTTCGGCATCCGCACCGCCACGACCATCATCGTTGCGATGATCACCGAGGTGAGCCGCGAAAATCTGCCGCCCACGGACAACTATATCGCCATCGCATCAGTCGACCTGCTGGGCGAGATCGCCGCGGGTCCGTCGGGCCGCTTCCAGCGCGGCGTCACCAGCTATCCCACCATCGGCGACCTGGTGGACGTTCTGACAAACCAGCAACTGCGAACGGTGTATGCGCCATCGAAAGCCGAGCAGATCAATATCGGCACGCTGCAGCAGGATCCGTCCGTCATCGCCTATGTCGATGTGGAGGACATGCTAAGCAAGCACTTCGCCGTACTCGGCTCCACCGGCGTCGGCAAATCCAGCGGTGTCTCGCTGCTGCTGAACGAGATCCTGCGCGTAAGGCCGAACCTGCGCGTGTTCCTGCTCGATGTGCACAACGAATATGGCCGCTGCTTCGGGGACAAATCGCTGGTCCTCAATCCGCGAAACCTCAAGCTGCCGTTCTGGCTGTTCAATTTCGAGGAGTTCGTCGATGTGATCTTCGGCGGACGCCCCGGCGTTCCCGAAGAACTCGAGGTCCTCGTTGAACTCATCCCGGTCGCGAAGGCGACGTATACGCAATATCAGAACACGGACCGCGTCGGATTGAAGCGTGTAGATGCCAAGACCGTCGGCTACACCGCCGACACACCAGTGCCCTATCGTCTGGTCGATCTGATTTCGCTGATCGACGAGCGCATGGGCAAGCTGGAAAACCGCTCCTCGCGCATCGTTTATCACAAGCTGATTTCGCGCATCGAGACCGTCAAGAACGATCCGCGCTACGCCTTCATGTTCGAGAACGCCAATGTCGGTGGCGACACCATGGCGGAAGTCATCAGCCACCTGTTCCGGATGCCCGCCAATGGCCGGCCCATGACAGTCATGCAACTCGCGGGCTTTCCCGCGGAGGTCGTGGATTCCGTCGTATCCGTGCTGTGTCGCATGGCGTTCGATTTCGGTTTGTGGAGTGATGGCGCTTCTCCGCTGCTGTTCGTCTGCGAGGAAGCTCACCGCTACGCGTCCGCCGATCGCGGCGTAGGTTTCGGGCCAACGCGCAAGGCCGTGTCGCGAATCGCCAAGGAAGGCCGCAAATACGGCGTCTATCTTGCGCTGGTTACGCAGCGGCCAGCCGAACTGGACGCAACGATCATTTCCCAATGCAACACACTGTTCGCGATGCGGCTTGCGAACGAGCGCGACCAGATGTTGTTGCGCTCCGCAGTCTCGGATGCCGCAGCGAATCTGCTGTCGTTTGTCCCGTCGCTGGGAACCCGTGAAGTGCTGGCTTTCGGCGAAGGCGTTGCCTTGCCGACCCGGCTCCGCTTCAAGGAAGTTCCGGCGCATCAACTGCCACGCAGCGAAGCAACCATCGCGACGACGCCCTCCGCCCTCAGCGGTCACGACATTGCATTCGTCAGTTCCGTGCTGGAGCGCTGGCGCGGCGCGACATCTCATCGCGAAACACCGAACGATCCGACGTTCGATCGCAGCATGGATCGGCCTGTTCCGCGAACGATGGACGCGCCGATGCTGCAACCATCGCTCGGTCTCGATCCCGACCGTTTCTCGCTGCTGAAAAAACCCCTGCGCTGATCGCCAGGCGCTGCGCGGAACTGCCCTGCGGCAGCGGACGCTTTGCGCCGGTTCCTTCCTCGACTATGGTCCGCGCAGACAATCCCGCTGCCTGCATTGGATCATAAGCATGACAATACCGTCCATCAGCCGCTTCCCCGTTCCCGCGCTGAACACGCTGCCGGATGATATCCGGACGCGCATTCTCGGTGTGCAGGAGAAATCGGGCTTCGTTCCCAATGTCTTTCTCGCACTGGCCTATCGGCCCGACGAGTTCAGGGCATTTTTCGCCTACAACGACGCCCTGATGGAAAAAGACGGCGGACTGAGCAAGACCGAACGTGAAATGATCGTGGTCGCGACCAGTGCCGCCAATCAATGCCATTACTGTGTCGTCTCGCACGGCGCGGTGCTGCGCATACGCGCAAAGAATCCGCTGATCGCCGATCAGATCGCCAACAACTACCGCAAGGCCGACATCACGCCGCGCCAGCGCGCGATGCTCGATTTCGCCGTCAAGGTTTGCCTGGAATCGCAAAAGACCTCGCCGCAGGATTTCGAGATACTGCGCGGCCACGGTTTCAGCGACGACGACATCTGGGACATTGCTGCGATTGCGGCATTCTTCGCACTATCAAACCGCATGGCCAGCATCACCGACATGCGCCCGAACGATGAGTTCTACATGATGGGCCGCGTGCCGAAAGCGTAATACGCGGCGAGAGAGGCGATCGATGCTCGACTGGTGGGACATCGCTCTACGGCTCGGAATCGCAACGGTCGCCTCCGCAGTCATCGGCCTAAACCGCGACCTGCATGGAAAGCCCATCGGTCTTCGCACGCTGGGCCTGGTGGGTCTGGCCACTGCAACAGCCGTCATGCTTGCCAATC
The DNA here is from genome assembly GCA_020056155.1 of Afipia sp. Classification (GTDB taxonomy): domain Bacteria; phylum Pseudomonadota; class Alphaproteobacteria; order Rhizobiales; family Xanthobacteraceae; genus Afipia. The sequence continues at coordinate 3,720 of JAGVII010000488.1, read as the reverse complement.
CAGCCGCGCTTGAAGCGGGCCGTCTGTCCGATGCGACGAGTCGCGTCATCCAGGGCCTGCTCACCGGCATCGGCTTTTTGGGCGCGGGGGTGATCGTCCACAGCGAGTCGAAGGTGAAAGGCCTGACGAGCGCGGCCTGTGTCTGGTTCACGGCTTGCATTGGAATCGTTTGCGGGCTGGGATTGTGGCGGCTGGTGACTGTCGCTCTTGCAATAGCACTGGTGCTTCTCATACTCGGCGGCCCGTTTGAGCGAGTGCTGCACCGCGCCTTCCGCGGCAGATCAGAAAGACCACCATCAGGTTAGCCGCCGGTTCCCGGCTATCCTTTTTGACATCCCAGTATTACGCTGTTGTCCGAAGACACACTTGCTCGGCGGGATAATATATTCGCGTTGATTTGGGACCGATACCGATGACCGACGGCGAGCATCGCGTACTGAAATTCCGTCCGCGTACACATACACCGCTACCGGTAATTCAACGGTCGGGGCAACTCGCGCCCGACCTCTCCCGGTATGAGGCTGATGGAAGCCCCGATGACTACCGTCAACGCATGATCGCAAACGCCGCTGCCATCGCATTCACGGCGCTGCTGACCGGCGTCGGCATCTGGCTGGCATTGGCCCTTGCCGATTTGCGCAACAAACAGGATTGCGTCCTGATGGGCCGGCGGGATTGCGCGCAGATTTCGGCACAGAGAATCGATCCGATTCGCCACAATTAGGCTCCCAAACGGTTCTTGCCTTGCCCCGCCTGCGCCATTGAACTCGGATCATGGCTCCGATATACGGAGTTTAACCCGTCCCGAGGGGGAACGCGGCACAGTTTCAAGCCAGCGCCCCACGCCAAGAAATGGCATTTATCTCAAAAATCTCAAAGGTTTAGCATGTCGTCTACATTCGATCAGGTCGCCACGATCATTGCGGAAACGTGCGACATTCCCCGCGACACGATCACTCCGGAAAGCCATGCAATCGACGATCTGGGCATCGACAGCCTCGACTTCCTCGACATCGCTTTCGCTATCGACAAGGCGTTCGGCATCAAGCTGCCGCTGGAGAAGTGGACGCAGGAGGTCAACGACGGCAAGGCCACGACCGAGCAGTATTTTGTCCTGAAGAACCTCAGCGCGCGCATCGACGAATTGGTCGCCGCCAAGGGCGCCTGACGCGCCTGCCATGCAGCTCGAATACTTCCAGATGGTTGACCGCATCACCGATCTCGACGTCGGTAAGCGGACCATTTGCGTCGAGTCGCAGGTTCCTCAGGCCAGCACCGTCTTCGAGGGCCACTTTCCCGGCTATCCGCTGATGCCGGGCGTGCTACTGACAGAGGCGATGGCGCAGACCTCCGGCTGGCTCCTGATCGCGCTCTTGAAGTTCGAACGCATGCCGTTCCTTGCCAGCGTCAAGGAAGCGAAGATGCGCGACTTTGTCAGGCCTGGCGAACTGCTGACGATCGATGCAAGTCTGGTCCATGACGGCTCGGGCTTTGCTGTCACCGACGCGACGGTCCGGGTTCAGGGCAAGCTGAAGTGCAATGCGACGCTGACCTTCCGTCACACACCGTTTCCGCATCCCGATTTACGCGTACACATGGAAACGGTGGCGAAGCGGATCGGCTTTCCCGAACAGGCAATCGCTCATGACTGAGATCCCTTCCCCAAAAGGCGGATCGCGCGAAGCGTGGATCACGGGCATCGGCCTTGCGACGTCACTCGGAGAGGGTCTCGATACGCACTGGGACGCGTTGAACGCCAAGACGGTCAATGTCGATGAGACAACGTTTGCTCCCTATGTCGTCCATCCGATGGCCAAGGTCTCCTTCGACGCGCAGATCCCCAAAAAGGGCGATCAACGTCAGATGGAAGCATGGCAGCGCATCGGCACCTATGCCGCCGGCCTTGCGCTCGACTCCGCCGGTATCAAGGGGAATGCCGACATTCTCTCGCGCATGGACATGATCGTCGCGGCCGGTGGCGGTGAACGCGATCTCGCCGTGGATTCCGCGATCATCAATGCCGACGTTCAAGGCAATGCAGCACCCGGATTTCTCAACGAACGGCTGATGAACGATCTGCGGCCAACGCTTTTTTTGGCGCAACTATCCAACTTGCTTGCCGGAAACATCTCGATCGTCCACGGCGTCACTGGATCCTCCCGAACGTTCATGGGCGAAGAAGCGGCCGGCGTCGATGCCGCACGCATTGCGCTTGCGCGTATCGCTTCGGGTCAGAGCGACATTGCGCTGGTCGGCGCCGCGCAGAACAGCGAGCGCAAGGAAATGCTGATGCTCTATGAGTTCGGCGATTTCAATCTGAAGGGCAAATTCAAGCCGGTTTGGGAACGCGACAACGGCTTTGCGCTGGGCTCAGGCGGCGTCTTCCTCGTCATCGAGTCCAGGGAACATGCGCAGGCGCGCGGCGCCAGGCCATACGCGAAGCTCACGAACGTGATCGCTGACCGCGCCAGGCGCAAGGCCGGCGGCGACGTGACCGCAACACTTGACGGTCTGTGGTCGAAAATCGGAACGGTCGGTCAAACCAGCGCGATTATCACCGGTGCAACTGGTGCCTCGCCCGTCACGGCCGAGGAGCGCGCATTCCTGGCCAAACATCGTGACATCCCGGCCCGCGCGACGGGTACTGCATTCGGGCACGCTGTGGAGGCGCAGTTTGCACTCGGGATCGCGCTCGCCGCCCTGTCGATTTCGCGCGGGGCGCTGTTCCCGGCGAACGATACCACCGGTGTCGAGATTGAAATGACGAAGCCGCCGTCCCAGATTGTTGTGATCGGGGCTGGACACTGGCGCGGTGAAGGCATGGCGCTGGTCGAGGCGGTATAAGCCACTATGAGGGCACGATGACATCGACTCGCGACAAGTTCGGACGGCCTATCGTCGTCGTCACCGGCATGGGCGTCGTTACATCCCTCGGTGCAGGCAAGTCCGACAACTGGGCGAAGCTATCGGCGGGCGAATCCGGAATCCGGACGATTACGCGCTTCCCTACCGACGGTCTCAAGACCACGATGGCGGGCACGGTCGATTTCATTCCCGTCGACCCCTTCTCATCGACGGTTCTGTCCGAGCGCCTTGCTGACGTTGCCACTGAAGAAGCCGTTGCTCAGGCCGGTATCGGCGCCAAGGGCGACTTTCCGGGGCCCCTGTTCCTGGCCGTCGCACCGGTCGAACTCGAATGGCAACCGCGGCAGGACATCGCCCGCGCCACCGGTCTGAAATCCGGCATTGATTACGACGCGCTCCTGCAAGCCAGCGGCGGCGGACGCTTCGCCAATCTGCATCGCCGATTCATTTTCGGCTCCGTTGCCGATCATTTGGCGGACACCTTCGGCACCAAGGGCTCTCCGATTTCGCTGTCGACAGCCTGCGCATCGGGCGCGACTGCGATCCAGCTCGGCGTCGAAGCGATCCGCCGCGGCGAAACCGACGCAGCTCTTTGCGTCGCAACCGACGGCTCGGTCAACGCGGAAGCATTGATCCGCTTCTCCCTGCTGTCCGCCCTTTCGACCCACAATGATCCGCCGCATGCGGCGGTACGCCCCTTCTCCAAGAACCGCGACGGTTTCGTGATGGCGGAAGGCGCTGGCGCACTGGTACTCGAAAGCCTGGAAGCGGCAACCTCGCGGGGCGCAAAAATCCTCGGCGTGGTCGCGGGCTGCGGCGAACTCGCCGACTCGTTCCATCGCACCCGCTCGAGCC